>NZ_DBHISP010000010.1:0-71538 GCF_057274575.1 Granulicatella sp.
ATTCCGAAATAGAAATACAAGAAAATGCATTCCAATCTCACTTGAAACTCACGAATTTAATTATATCCACTCTAATCTATTTTTGCAATATTTTTACCATATTTTGTATTGTTCTTTTTGGCAGACACAAAATATAGTTGGTCAAATTCTTGCTTTTCGACATTTAGTAGTCAGGTCATTTATCGCATATTTGACAGAATCAGTCGACGATTGTAGACTAAAAGCGAAAGGAGTTCTATACTATGACTGAATTTCAACCAATGAGCCCTTCGGAACGCCAAGTCATGCGCGTACTATGGGCAAACCCAAGTAGTACAAGTGGATTTATCATCGAACAACTGCAGAAATCATTCCCTTGGAGTGAATCAACTGTAAAAACACTTATTATTCGCCTAACGAAGAAAGGCTATATTCAAATCGATAATCGAAAGAAACCCTTCCACTATTCTGCAACAATTTTGGAAAAAGAGCAACTCGACCAAGAGACGGATGCACTTCTTGAACAAGTGTGTCACAAACAAAATGGAAATTTACTCCATACACTAATCAATAAAGCCACCTTAAGCCAAGATGACATTCAAGTATTAGTGAATGCCTTAAAAGAAAAAGCTACCACCGCTCCTACTTCTGTTGCGTGCAACTGCTTACCTGGGCAATGTAATTGTCACCACCATCACTAACATAAAAAAACTATTGCTTACAGCCATAATGACTTTAAACAATAGGTTTTTTTGAAGTTATTCCAATTTGCACTATTTAAAACTTTAGCTAAATGACTATGAATCTTACGGATTTAATAGTAGCAGTAATGGGAATACTATTAAAACGAAATAGAGGGAGTAAGGAATTCATTCCTTACTCCCTCTTTGAGGCTTTAAAGGATCAAGACCTAGGCTTGCTCCTTTATTCCATTACAGCTACTATCCTTAATCCGTATAGGATTCATAGTCATGTCTTCTTACGATTTCAAATAGTCCTTCGCATCTTTAAAGAAACTTGCAATAATCATAATGATAATAATTCCAATTGGGAAGGCTGCAATAATGGCTACCGACTGAAGATTATACATTGAATTTTCAGAGAAAATCAACGCGATTGGGAATAGAATCAGTACTAATGACCAGAACATACGAACACGCTTATCACTATCATGTGTATGTGTTAATTCTTTATATGAATAAGCAGATACTACCAGTGTTAATGCATCAAACGTCGTCGCGTAGAAAGCAATCATGGTCACAGCCAGAAGTAATAATCCAATATTCGCTAATGGCATTGTCTCAAAAATTTTAAGAATCGCGGCAGCATAATCCGCATTCGTATTCAAAAGCCCTGTAATATCTACGCCATGTTTTAATTGTTGCGCAAGGCCGTAGTTCCCAAGAATAATGAATGCTGTAAATGTTCCTGCAATTCCCCATGCATATCCGCCTAGTACCGTATTTTTAACAGTACGACCTTTTGAGATACTTCCGATAAAGAAAGGTGTCGCTACACACCATACCATCCAGTAAGACCAGTAATAAATCGTCCATTTTTGAGGGAAACTTGTCTCGCGAAGTGGATCTAACCACGTAGACATTCCGATAAAGTTTTGAACAAGATTCCCAATTGCGCTAAATCCTGTTTCAAGAATATAAACAGTCTCTCCTCCTAGGAATAGGAAATACGCAAGAAGTGCAAAGAATAAGTAGGTACAAATTGCTGCTAATTTTGAGACAGCTTCCATTCCTAACATAACAGTACTTGTATAGACTACCGCAATTAACAATAATACAACAATAGTAATTAGTTTCGAATTTTGAATTCCAAACACTTGGCTCATGGCCGCTGAAAGAAGTGGTGTCGCTAGAGAGAATGTTGTTGCTGTTCCAGCTATTAATGCAAAGATCGCGATTAAGTCAATGACTTTCCCCATCCATCCATCTACTTTATCTCCTAAAAGAGGACGACAAGCTTCTGAAAATTTTTGTTTTTCTACTTTTCGATTATGTAACATAAATCCAAAAGCAACAGCTAACATGATGTAGAATCCCCAGGCAATAGGTCCCCAGTGGAATAATGGGAATGTTGAAGCCCATTTTTGAATGCTTCCAAGCTCTCCAAGATAGGACTCTTGCGCATAGAGCGCCCACTCAATCATGGCATAGAACACAATATCTGCAGCCATCGTAGAAGTAAAAATCATAACTCCCCATTGGAAATTCGAATACTCTACTTTAGCTTCATTCCCACCTAAAACGATACGTCCATATTTAGAGAAAGCCACATACACACTACAAAGGAATACGCCAACTCCTAGCATCGCATAATAAATACTAAATTGATCTCCTAGAAACCCTCGAACTCCTTCAAGTACAGCAGAACTAGAATCAGGGAATATTAAAAATAATAGTCCTAAGAATAATACTCCAAATAGTGGTACAAGTGTTGCTATCCAGTCAATTTCATCTCTTAACGATTTTTTCTCCAATTCATTATTCATAATGAGCCTCCTCTAATAATGTTTGATACGATGCATCCATTGTTACTAATTCTTCCAAGCTATCGATTTCTACGATATCTCCCTGTTGCATTGGATAGATGCCCATTTCATATTCTGTGGGGTAACAAAACATCGCAACATCATCCCAATATATTTCATGATTTTTCTTTTCTTCAAACTCAATTTCTAAATGATGTTTTAACTTTTCCCCGTCTTCTTTTGTCCAACGAGAAATGCTATATAATTGCCATCCCTTTTCTCCACCAGTACGACTACAGCTGGTAACGACTCCATCAGTATTCACTTGCATGAGCCATTCATCCGTGCCATTTTCTACAGGAATACAAGCGTAACCTGAGCGTGTAAACTCTGGATGTAAAATATTACTGTTAAAAATCAATTGGTCTCCATCCAAAATAATGGCTTCTTCTAAATGCTCTCTGACAGCATAAAGAGAAGAAATATTGTTGGCAATATCAAAATAAGGATTTTCTACAATTGTAAGGTTGGGATAATCTTTTTTTAACTCAGAAAATTTTTCCTTTAAATAACCGACGACCACATAAATCTCGTGAATCCCTTGCTCATATAGGGCATCGATTACCGTATCAATCATTCTTTTCCCATTTACTTTTACTAATGGTTTTGGAATTTCATTGGTTATTGGACGCATTCGTGTCCCTTTTCCCGCAGCCATAATAATTGCTCGTTTAATCGTATTTGTCATTAATTTTCCTCTTTTGCTAATTCTTCTTGCACAATGCGGTAGAAGTCTTTGGCATAACGGTATTGCATCAATGAATACTCTCCAAAGTCTACCCCTAAGGTCCGTTTATATTCGCACCAGTTGCTCCAAAGCATTCCGCTAACAGCCATATACGCATAAATTTTAATACGTGTCATCTTTTCGCATTTCCCTTCAAAATAAAGGTCTATCAATTCGTCCGCTTGTTTACGGTCATAACCAGCGTAAATACAAAACATTGCAATATCGATATGCGGGTCTTGCATTCCTGCATATTCCCAGTCAATCAGTCGAATATCTCCTTCTTTCGTGAAAAGAAAATTATCGTAGACTGAATCTATATGGCTTAGAACTGGCTCCTCTTTATATCTTTCAACAAAACTCTTTAAGCTTAAAATTTCATTTTGCGTTTTTTCATGATCCTTATAATAAGAAACTTGTCCATTCCATAAACTTTGATAAAATACAATCTGTTTAAATGGATCAAATGTATGAGCGACTTTCAGTTTAGACGCATGAAACTCACGAAGTTTTGCCATACAACGTTTCAAATCTTCTTTATTTTCACTATCACAAGAGCGTGCTCCATCTAGATAGGCTGTAATCTTATACCCATTCTCAGAATTCATATATACAACGTCGTCACAGATTTTCTTGCCTTCTAACACGCGGTATACATCAGCTTCTTCCTTACGATTGATAAGATGATCCGTTCCTTCCCCTGGAATACGCATAATGTACTTTTGTTCTTTACAAGTAAATAAGAAACTACGATTCGTCATTCCTTTTTTCAAGACTTCAATATTGATGATTTCCTCTAGAGGAACCTCTAACGCTTTTGAAATATTGACTAAAGCATCCGTTTCAAGATGACTAGATGATCGATCGATTTCACGTAACTGCTCGTAAGTGTTAATTTCAGTAATCTTTCTATCATCAATCATTTTGGGATACACAATATACTTTCGATCTTTATCTTCTAAAGTAACTTCCCAAAAAGACTTCTCATGTCGTTCTTCCTCAGCAGCTATATCTAATTGCTTGGCCACTACTTTAGCTTCTTTTTCGGCAAGATAGCAAATTCCGTATGGTCGATTCCCTTTTCTTCTTTTCTCACTAATGATAATTTCTTGTTTTTTATTGACTCTAAAAAAGCTTTGTTTCACTTCTTCGTGTCCAATCAAATACCAAGAATATAGTTCATCCTCTGCAAAAGGATTCTCTTTACACCATAAGTCACAAGGAACAATATAGGTGTTCCCTAGTAATTGTGAGACTCTTTGTAGGGAATAAAAATTATTTTTCGAAGCATAATCAGTGTTTACTGCTAATTTTACTTGATATTCATCTATTAAATATTCGTACTGCTCTTTCATAAAGCCTACAACCACAGTAATATCCTTTACTCCTACTTTTTGTAATTGTTTAATCAAACGTTCAATAAGCGGCTCATTTTTTACTTCTAGGAGCCCTTTTGGAGTTTCGGTATTGATGGGAACCATTCGCATCCCAAAACCAGCCGCTAAAATAACTGCATTTTTAGGTTTATTTTTCTTGAATAAGGTTTTGGCCTTACTTGTAATTCGAAAGTCTTCATCGACTAGCTGTAATTCTCTTAACTTTTTTATTTCACGATTCACAAGTCCTAGAGAATAGCCGGATAAATCTGCTAATTCTCGTTGATTATGAATATCGTTCTTTTTCATCAGTTTCAATAAATCTAAATTTATTTTGTTCATAAAATCCACCTCTTTTGTTTTCGTGAACAAAATTAGTATACTATTTCTGCCTAGAAGGTACAAGTCTTTTTAAGGTAAAGAAATATTTAAAAACAAAAAAGATGAGCAAATACTCATCTTTTTTACTCTATAAAATCAATATTGAGTCTCATGGATAAGATTCCTGCCTCACTTTTTAAGTAGAATCCATATTTATCAACACTATAATCGACTACATTTTTTTGATCAAACATCATTTCATAATGACTAGAAACATAAACTTTTCCAAAATTAGTCTCTAATAACTTGTCGAACTTACGATGTAAAGTAGACTCCTCTTCTTTTTTTAAAATGACTAAATGGTACTTTTCATTGACTTGGCAATGACACCCTCCGCCTTCGTCGTAGAAAGGACTATCTCCATCAGCATAATCCATAACGAAAAAAACATCCTTTAATCCTTTTTCATTGATCAATTTTAATAGTTTATCTTTAGCTGTTTCACTAAAACTAATTTCCATTGCTTTCCCTCTTTCTATCGAAAAAGGAGACCTCCTTTTGGTCCCCTTCTAAATTGGTTATTGTTGTTCTTCTTCAGTAAGATGCTCAGTTCTTTTAGCACGTTTTTCGATAATTGAATCAATTGTCGGTGGTGTCACTTCAATTTGTGAAGGTGTATTTAACACCATATCCCACTCTTCATTTTTAATCATTTCTAATTGTGTTTGACTTAAGATTTGAAGACGTTGACGGAAAATACGTGTTTCCTTCTTAATTGCGTCTGTTTCACGATTAATTTGAGTCGCTTTTTCAGCTGCCTCTTTTAATAATTCTTCAGCTGTTTTTTCTGCTTCGAAAATAATGATTTCCGCATCTTTACGCGCATTTTCACGTAGTCTGTCTGCTGCTTCTTGAGCTACAATAATAGATTTATTCAAAGTTTCTTGAATAGAAGTAAAGTATTCTACTTTTTCTTCATTAAATTTCACGCGTTTTTCTAAATCTTTATTTTCACGAATTAAATGTTCTAATTCTTTTTTGACTTCATCCAAAAAGTCATTAACTTCTTCTGGATCAAATCCTTTAAATTTGGTTGAAAAATCTTTGTTATGAATATCGTTTGGTGTAATTGACATGAATAACTCCCCTTTATTTTTTATTTTTTTCTAATAGACCAAGTTCGATTTTAATTTTATCTTTTTTTGTTCGTCCTTCAATTTTTTGAATTTGAAGGCGCCCATATCCGCGAATGGATACAATATCTAAAATTTCCAGCATAAAGTCCGGGCGATTCTCTTCTGTCCAATTCACCTTTACTTTTCCACTTTCAATCATTTCTTTGGAACGTTGTCTAGATACATTAAAAACTGAAGCAATCACTGTATCTAAACGAAGAGAACTCACAACCGTTTGAACATTCGTCCAGTGGTCAATGGGTATAATTAATTTCGTATAATCGATTTCTTCTAAACGAACACTCACGTTTCCAATCTTTTCTAATTGCTGTTTAACATATTCTTTCATGTTTTGCGCACAAAACAATTGCCATTCTTCCCCATCAGAAATAATATCCCCAATCAGGCTACGATCAAACCCTAGACTCATCACAGACCCTAAAATTTTTCCATGCCCTAGAGTAGCAAATTTCTTAGGATATTGAATGTGAAATAATGTGTATTCAAAATCATCAGGTCTAGGTTTGTAGTATTCTGGGCAAATCATACATCTTTTTCTCTCAGCGGCAATATACCCCCCATCAAAGAAGTAACGAATGTCATCGTATTGGCCAGCAATCGCTTCTACAATAAATTGCTGACGTGGATCTAAATAATTTGTTAATACAGGGGCATATTGAAGACGAACTTCTTCTACCCATTCTTCAACCTGCTTTAAAAAAGATAATTCCTCTTTTCTAAAATGTTGTTCAACTCCAGTTCCCATAATCCTTCACCTTGTTAAAAAATTAAATGTATGAAATTAACAATCACTAAATTAATGAAAAAAACAACAACCATATAGGTCAATAATGCTAACCCATAATTTCCAATTCTTGAATTCTTAAAAAGACTCACAAAAGGTCTACATACATTATCTAACCCTTCTTCAATACACATCGGAAGTTACATATTCCAATAAATATTCAGCCCATATACCATTAAGAATACTGCATAAAATGACAAAATAAAAGTGAATTATTCAATTAGTACACTTGCTATAATAATCTACCTCTAAAAATCAAGACTTCGAAAAGCATCTCCTGCTCCTTCGTCAAAGTTTCCTTGTACTTGAAAATTCGCCGGTGAGCAGATAAAAATTTCATCTCTTACTTTTTGAACATCTCCGTTAATAGCATACGCCACTCCTACTACAAAATCAATGACACGTTTTGCATCTTTTGGTTCCATCCGTTTAAAGTTGATGAGTACTGCTTCCCCTTTTAAGAGAGCATCTGCTATACGTTCCGCTTCAGAATAAACGCTAGGTTCCATCACATAAATTTTAGATGTTTTCTTTACTCCTGGGCTTTGGAAAGGAACGACATTCGAAGAATTTGATCTAGAACTTAGTGGAGTCTGAGTGTTCTCTACTGACTCTTTAACATATTCCATCTGATCGTCTTCTTCATAATAATCATCTTCAGGACTTAAAAAGTTTTTTACACGATTCATGAATCCCATTATTTTTCCTCCGTTTCAAACCAACTTGTACCAATTCGAATATATGTAGCTCCACACTCAATTGCAATTGGAAAATCTCCACTCATGCCCATACTTAACTGAAGGGGTTGTGATAGTTTTTCCTTCTCTTCAATCTCTTTAGCTAATTGTGCTAAACGCGAAAAAAAGAAGCGAATTTCTTCATCGCTTGCTTCAAAAGGCACCATCGTCATTAGCCCAACAATATGGATTTTTTCATACTGTTTACTCTCTTTATATGCGACAAAAGCCTCTTCAGGTGAAAAACCATGTTTCGTTTCTTCACCAGAGACATTTATTTCTAACAGACAGTCCAAAGGTTGCTCGAGACGTTTATCAATCTCACTCATAATGGAGAGTCTATCAAGAGCATGAAATAAATCAATGTGATTAATAACTTGTTTTACTTTCCGCTTTTGCAAAGGACCGATTAAATGCCAGAAAATATCCTCTTGGGGAAATTGTTCCTGCCGTTCAAGTAGTTTTTCAACACGATTCTCCGCAAAATGTCGAAAACCCAAATCATACATCTCTTGAACTTCTTCTTGAGAGCGATTTTTTGTCACAACAATAGGACAAACTTCCGTAGATAGTCTATGAACTTGGTTACAAGAAGATGCAACCAAGTTCATAATACGACTTACATTCTGTTTAATGATACCCATTAATTTCTATTTCTTTTTCTGAAAAATGGCGGAGTATCTAATCCATCATTTTCAGCTTGTTTTGGCTCAGAAGGAGCTTCTACAAAATTGCTTTGCGCAAATGGTGAATCTGCATCAGTTGATGAAGAAGTATCACGCACTGTAGTTTCACGACGGATATCCCAATCACCAAACAAGTCTTTTTCTGCTTTCTTTTCTTCTACAACTTGTGGTTTTGAAGGCACTTGTTTTTCTTGGAAAGTTTGAGGATTATTCCCTAAATCTTTACGAGTTGAAGTACTGCTTGTAAATGGAGAACGGTTAGCGCGAGTTACTGACTTTTTTTCGTGTTTACGCTCCTCGTCAATTCCTGTTGCGATAACAGTAACAATGACTTCATCTCCCAAGTTTTCATTGATTGAAGTACCGAAGATAATGTTTACTTCACTTGTTGAAGCTGCTGCAACGATATCTGAAGCGTCTTGTGCTTCAAATAATGTTAAGTCTGCACCACCAGTGATGTTTAATAGGATTTGTTCTGCTCCATCGATAGATACTTCTAATAATGGTGAAGAAATAGCTTTTTTTGTAGCTTCTGCCGTACGGTTTTCACCGCTAGCAACACCAATCCCCATTAATGCTGAACCTTGATCTTTCATCACTGTCTTCACATCAGCGAAGTCCAAGTTAACGTAACCAGGTGCAGTAATTAAATCGGAGATCCCTTGTACCCCTTGACGTAATACATTATCAGCTTCACGGAAAGCTTCTAACATAGGAGTCTTTTTATCAACGATTTCTAATAAGCGATTATTTGAAATCGTTACTAATGTATCTACGTTTGCTTTTAATTGTGCAACACCTTCTGCAGCGAAACGACCACGTTTTGGTCCTTCGAAGCTAAATGGACGTGTAACAACACCCACTGTTAATGCGCCTAATTCTTTTGCAATACGAGCAACAACTGGTGCAGCACCTGTACCAGTACCACCACCCATACCAGCAGTAACGAAAATTAAGTCTGCTCCAACTAAAGCTTCACGAATTTGTTCTTCACTTTCTTCTGCAGCTTTTAGACCGATATCAGGTAATGATCCAGCCCCTAAACCTTTCGTTAATTTTGGTCCTAATTGAATTTTAGTTTCTGCTTCTGAATTTCTTAAAGCTTGAGTATCAGTGTTTGCTACGATGAACTCTACACCTTGTACTCCTTCTGAAATCATACGGTTAACAGCGTTGTTACCAGCACCACCAACACCAATGACTTTAATGACTGCGCCATCTAAATTTGTATCGAATTCGAAATCCATTTTATTTCCTCCTTGGTTTCTTCTTAATTTTCGTCAATAAACATTTTAAAGAAGTTCTTCACTTTTGCTCCAAACCCTTGTTCTTCACCGCTTGCTTCTTGTTCTACATCTTGAGGTTGTTGAACTTGAGCTGTTAGTTGAGTCTGTACAGGTGCACTTTTTGGAGCGCTTTGTACTGGACGTTGTTCTACAACAGGTTTTCCTTTTTGTGCAATACGGTGAACATCATCTAAGCTTGCTGCATATTGAATTAACCCCATACTAGTTGCATAAATAGGATTTCTCATTCCCATTTGCTCTGGAATATAAGTTTTCACTTGTACTCCAAAAATTTCTTGTGCTAACTCTTGAACTCCTGCAAGTGAAGAAGCTCCACCCGTTAACACGATTCCACCTGGAAGTTTTAAGGCTTCCACTTGGTCTAAAGCACGTTTTACGGTTTCAAAAGTTTGAACAACACGGGCTTCAATAATTTCTGATAAGTAATGTTCATCTACTTTGATTGGATCTTTCTTTCCAATTGTCTCAACAGGGAAGAATTCATCTGCACTCGTTTCAGATGAGATTGCATATCCATATTCACGTTTAATACGTTCTGCATTTTCAAAGCTTGCATTCAAGATGATTGAGATGTCTTTTGATACGAAATCTCCACCCTCTTGATCCACAAATGAGAATTTCAACTGATTGTCATGCATAACAGAAGCACTAGTTTGTCCTCCACCCATGTCAATTAAAATTGTTCCAAATTCTCTTTCACCTGGAGTTAATGCTACTTGACTAATCGCTAATGGTTGAATCACCATTTCTTCAATATTTAATCCAGCTTTGTCAATACAACGTTTAATATTATGAACAATCGTCTTAGGTCCAGTAATCATGCTCGCAAATAATTCTAAGCGAACACCAATCATTCCACGAGGATCTTTAATCCCGTCAAATCCATCCACAATGAACTCCTCGGGAATAACAGAAATAATTTCGCGTTCAGGTGCAACTGAACGAACTTTTGCAGCAGAAATCACATTGTATACATCCACATCTGTAATTTCTCTATTTTCACTTGATACGGCAATCATTCCATGACAAGGTTCGATTGAAATTTGATTACTTGGAATTCCAACAATAACGTCCTTGATTTGGATATTTGATTTTTGTTCTGCTTGTCGTACTGCTTTTCGAATTGATTCAACTGTTTCATCAATGTCTACGATGACTCCACGGCTTAATCCTTCTGATTTTTCATTGCCGACTCCAATAATATTTAATTGTCCTCTGACATACTCAGCTACTACAACTTTTATTGAAGTGGTTCCAATATCTAAACTCACATAAATTCCCTGATTTTTCACGTTTATTGAAACCTCCTATACGATTATTCATAATTCATTTTTTAATGTTAATTTTGTTAGTGATACTCCTTATATTTTAACACATTTAGGTTCACTACAAAAAACATATGAGCGAGTTTTAAGACTTTTTTATCGAATCGTTGTATCCGGTGTAAAGTATATTCCCACTTCCATATCAACGGTTCCTTTTTTACCATTCAACTGTTTCGCAATTGATGGATAATACACTAATTTATCCCCAATATCCTTTAAATTTCCGATGACTCGATTTCCATCTTTCATCTTCAAATAAATTTTTTGGTGATTTTTAATATCATTTGGATACTGAATTTCTTTTATCTCTCGAATAATATTACTAGAAACTTTTTCTAATTGCTTTGCTAGTGTCTTATACTGAGTTTCTTCAGTAAAATCTACTAATTCTGGATATTCTTCTGTAGAAAGATTTGCTTCCACTTCGATTGTTTGACCATCAGCAAGAAGTTCAAATGTTTTCTCTTCCGTTTTAAAATAACCAATAGCAGGATTTTCTTCAATATTCAAACGTATTTTATTCCATGCTACTAATTCAATAGAAGCATCTTTAATTTTTGGACTGGCAGCTTTTAAAAGCGTTGCGGTACGTGTACGATTGGCTAAAATCGTCCAAATACTTTGCCCTTTGACAATTCCATCTTTCTCTTGAACCAGTTCAGTAGAAACTTGACTCAATCCTACTACCTCAATCTCAGAAACTTTTGATAGTGGAGAAATAAAATAAATACTCCACGCTAAACATACGATAAAAATTCCTTTTAATAGTGTTGCATTCGTAATCCCTTTTGATTCAGGTTTTTTCTTTTTGGATTTAGGTTCTTTTTTGGGAGGACGTACATCCTCTTTTGGAACTGTCTCTTCTACTCTAGAAGTAGGTGAGTTTTGCTGCGCTAACTCCCAAGGTGTTAATTCACGCGGAGGAGCTTCTTTTGGTGTCTTTCGATTAAACATATTCTCCTCCTTCTATCTTTATTTCACTAGAGAATGAATAATTGTTTCAAGTCTCGTTGAAGCATCAGTAATTCCCAAAGCTTTGGAATTACTTGCCATTTGTAGACGTTTTGGTTCATCTTCCATAATACAATCAATTTCTGCAACTAAACTCTGTCCATTTAAATCTTTCTCTAAAATCATAGTCGCTGCATCTTTTTCTACTAACGACATTGCATTGGCTTCTTGGTGATTTTCAGTCACATACGGACTTGGAATTAAAACGCTTGGTAATCCTAGAGCTGTTAATTCAATCAATGTTGTTGCTCCACTACGGCAAACTACTAAATCTGTGTTTTGGAACATTTGCACCATATTATTAATATATGGTAAAACTGTGACATTTTGCAATGGTTTTTTCAAACTTGTAATATGATTGTTGATTTTGTCATAATGCACTTGCCCTGTCACCATAACCACTTGATAATTTTTAGCTTCTAATTCCTCTAAAGCCTCTAAGAATGATTCGTTCATTCGTAATGAACCTCGGCTTCCTCCAAAGATTAATACAATAGGTTTTTCTTTTTTGATTCCAAGTGAATCTAGATAAGCATTATCACGAACAGCATTCGCTAACTCTTGTCCACGAGGATTCCCTGTCATGACCACTTTATCTTCGTATTTTGCAAAATCTTTACGAACCGCGTCGAAGCAAATTGCAATCTTTGAAACTTTACGCGCTAAAAATTTATTGGTGATTCCTGCTAAACTGTTTTGCTCATGAATAATGGTTGGAATGCCCATATTGGCTGCTGCGTATAATACTGGCGCACAAACATACCCTCCAGTACCAATCACGATATCTGGTTTGAACTCTTTTACAATTTCTTTTGCTTTAAAATAACTTGTGCAGAAATACCATAATGTCTTGAAGTTTTCTAACGATAATGAACGAACGATTCCTTGAATCTTAATCGTTTTAAAATCATATCCCGCTTTTGGAACGATAGTACTTTCTAACCCACGTTCAGTTCCTACATAGAGAAACTCTGTTGAAGGGTCTTTTTCTTTCAAATAATTCATTAAGGAAAGAGCTGGATAAATATGTCCACCCGTTCCTCCTCCTGAAACTAATACTCTCATCTTTTTTCTCCTATAAAATACAGTTTATCTACTGCTTCAATGAAACAATCGCCACGTACTTCAAAGTTAGCGAATTGATCCCAACTTGCACACGCTGGTGAAAGCAATACAATTTCACTTTTACGACTCGCTGCATACGCTTTTGGTACTGCCTCTTCTAATGTGTCTACTACAGTTACTGGAATAGATAGTTTTTCAGCAGTCGCTTTCAACTTCTGTTTTGTTTCTCCGTAAACGACCATTTCACGGACATTTCCAAGAGAGGGTTCTAATTCCTCAAAACCATTTCCACGATCTAATCCACCCGCAATCAATACAACAGATTGATTTGTAAAACTACGTAATGCTGTTTGTGTCGCAATAATATTCGTTGCTTTTGAATCGTTGTAGAATTTACGACCTTCAATGGTTTTCACATATTGTGTACGGTGTTTTACCCCGTGGAATGAACGAACCGCTTTTTCGATTCCTTCATTAGTTGCACCTTGTAATTTACTAATGGCAACAGCTGCCAACACGTTTTCCACATTTTGAACGCCAGGTACTTGAATGGCTTCAAGAGGCATGACTGCCTCCCCATTAAAGTAAATCGTTGTCTCATCCGGATAAGCACCGTGTTCTAAGACCGATTTGCGGCTGAAAGGTACTAATGTCGCTTTTGTATGGCCTTTAATAAACTCATATAATTCTGGGAAATCCGCATTGTAAACAAGGAAATCCTCTTCTGTTTGATTTTTAGTAATTTTTAATTTTGCTTTTACATACTCTTCACGTGTTCCATGATAATCTAAATGTGCGCTAAAGATATTCACGATACACGCTACTTTAGGACGAAACTCTTCAATTCCCATTAATTGAAAACTTGATAATTCAGTAACATAAATATCTGTTTCTTTTGAATCTTCTGCTAGTTGCGATAAAGGTACTCCGATATTTCCGCAAGCAAAAGTTCTTCTTTCTGGGAAGGATTCATGTAGCATCAAGCTCGTTAGTGTGGTTGTCGTCGTTTTTCCATTAGAACCTGTAATACCAAGAACGGTTCCTTCCATGACACGTTGTGCAATTTCAATTTCAGTATAAACTGGTAAACCTTTATCAACAGCTTTGGCTACTAAAGGATTTGAATAAGGAATCCCTGGGTTTTTAACAACGAAATCCACGTCTCCATCAAGTAACTCTAGTGGATGCCCCCCAGAAACCACTTTAATCCCTTCAGCTACTAACCCTTGTGCGTCAACACTTTCTTCAAGTGGTGTTCGGTCGTTCACCGTCACATCTGCTCCTAAATGGTATAGCAATTTCGCTACATTCACTCCACTTTTAGCAAGTCCAATGACTAGTACTTTTTTATTTTCAAATGCATGTGTATTCCGCACAATGATTCCTCCAATTTTCTCTTTTTAATATGTATATGGAGAAAGGCTGGACAAAAATGGCCAGCTCTCCGTTAAAATATGTTAATTCTCTTAGAAAATAATCGCAACAATTAGCCCCGCAACGAAACCGACAGCACTAAAGACTGAAACGATTTTCACTTCTTTCCATCCACTCATTTCAAAATGGTGATGAATAGGACTCATTTTAAAAATTCTTTTTCCTGTCAGTTTAAATGACCCTACTTGCAGGATAACGCTAAGAGTTTCAAAAACGAAAATAATCCCAACAAGAAGTAAGGTCCATTCTTTATGAAGCATAATAGAAATAATTGCAAGTCCTGCTCCAAGAGCTAATGAACCAACATCACCCATAAAGACTTTCGCCGGTTTCCAGTTGAATAATAAGAAGCCTGCTAATCCCCCTACTACACAGAAACAAAATACAGCAATTGAATTTTGACCTGCATGAGTTGCGATAATTCCGTAAGTTGCATATGCAATAATATTTGTTGAAGTGGCTAATCCATCTAAACCATCTGTTAAATTCACTGCATTTGAAAAACCTGCAATCCAAATAATTGTGAATAACGCAAAAACAATAATACTATTTACTTCTCCAAACAACGGAAGGTAAATAAGAGGTTGGTTTCCACTTAAAAGATACAGTGCCACAAAAATTGCAGCTCCCAATAATTGAAGAGCAAATTTTTCGTGACTCTTTAATCCTTCATTTTGTTTCTTAAACACTTTAATATAATCGTCAAGAAATCCGATAGAACCAAAGAAAGCAAAGCCGATAACTCCACTTAATAATACAAAATTGAAATGACCAAAAACGGCTCCCATAATTAAACTAGATAAACTAATCATACAAAGAAAAACTAGTCCACCCATCGTTGGTGTTCCGCTTTTAGCTTTATGCCAAGATGGCCCTTCATCTAAAGTCGTTTGTCCTAACTGTTTCATTTTCATAAATTGAATAAAATGTGGTTCGGCAATTACCGTTGCTAGAAACGATAACCCGACTGCTAAAATGATTTCAATCATAATACTCTCCTTTTTCTACCCTAGTTCTTGTACCCTAATTTTTCAAGCGCTTGAACCACCGTCTCAACTTCATTGTAAGGAATATATTCTTCGCCAATCACTTGGTAAGGTTCAACACCTTTACCCGCAAATAACAAGATATCTCCTTCTTGCGCGAGTTCTAAGGCTCGTTCTATTGCCTGTTTTCTATCATCTACACATTCATATGGAGTATTTTCGTTTTTTCTACCTGATACGATTTCAGAGTAAATTTTTTCTAAAGACTCCTGTCTAGGATTGTCTGCCGTTAAAATCACATAATCCGATTTTTCAAAAGCAATCTCTCCAAGTTCTGGCCTCATACTTGAATCCCGATTTCCTCCACTATGTCCCATAATTGTGATTACACGATTTATTTTTACTTCTTCGAGCGTTGACAACACGTTTTCTAACCCATCTGGGGTGTGAGCGAAGTCAATAATGACTTGGAATGGCTGGCCTTTTTGGATTAATTGCATTCGTCCACCTACACCAGGGAACTTGGCAATTTTTTCAATCGCCTTTCGTAAAGGAATTCCATTAACCATCGCTACTCCAAACGCCGCCAACACATTGTAAACATTAAATAATCCAATCATTGGAATCATTACAGGAAGTTTTTCACCATTCACGGTTACTACAAAAGTTGTCATCGCTCCATTGCTCTCAATTTCAGTAGCTCGAATATCTGCTTCTTCAGTAAAGCCATAGGAAATAATTTCGGCTGATGTAGAATATGCAAATTGCTCAAAATATTCCTGGTCACGATTTAGGATAGCTACCCGTGGCTTCTCGTTTTTAGAATGATTTCCTAATTGTGAGAATAGTAAGCTCTTAGCATGCGCATAATTTTCCATTGTTTTATGCAAATCTAAATGTTCATGCGTAAGGTTTGTAAACACTGCCACATTATAGTCAATCCCCCACACACGCCCCAATTGAAGAGCATGAGAAGAAACTTCCATAATACAGGTATCTCCACCAATTTCCTTAACCTTTTGCAATGTTTCATGCACGGTTAATATTTCTGGTGTTGTATTTCTTGTTTCAATACGTTCCTCACCAATTTTACGATACATCGTTCCAATCAATGCAGTTGGCTTTCCTAATTCTTCTAATAAATAGTCTACCATATGGGTTACAGTCGTTTTTCCATTTGTTCCTGTAACCCCAATCATATTTAAATTCTCTGAAGGATAACCATAGAAATGATTCGCAAAAAGCGTCATTACTCGAGTCACATCTTTTACATAAATCACAGGGGAATCCCCAACTTGTTCTTTAATCGGTTTGGAAGCAACAAATACATTAGCTCCTAACTCCTTTGCCTTCCCCGCAAAAAGATGACCGTCTACTGTTACACCTTCGATACAGAAAAACATTGTATTGGGCACAACTTTACGCGAATCTTGAGCTAATTTATCTACAACGATATTATCTAAAGAGCCTTCCACTCGTTTAATGACTAATAAATCCGCTAGTTCTTTCGCAAACATGTTCTTCCTCCTTCTTTTACTCAGAGAGTCTTGAATATTCTAAACTTCTCTTCATTAATGGATTGAAAATTTCTTTAAGAATTGTATTTACAGTTACAGCCACCCGAGGTTGTTTAACTGTAACATATAAAATATATTTTGGATCATTATAAGGAGCAAATCCAACTACAGAAAAAATATAGTTATTTCCATTTGAATAGTATTTACCTGTCTCTGGATTAATAAATTCAGCAGTCCCTGTCTTAGCTGCTATTTCTTCTCCGTCAATATTAAATTCATAAGCCGTCCCATTTTTCATTCGAGTTGCTTGATATAAATATTCGAGTGTTTTTTTAGCCGCCTCTGGTGAAATGACTTTTCCTAATGAGTTTACTGGATTTGGTGTTTCTTTATCGGTATTAGGGTCTGTAAAATGATCCACTAAACGTAATTTTTGCATTTGTCCACCATTAGCAATCGCAGTAAAAGCTTGCATCATTTGATACACCGTAACCGTAATCCCTTGTCCAAAACCAGTAGATAATTGTTGTAAGTAGGAATTAAATGGATTTGAACCAGAAATTTCATTTGCAAATCCTGAATTAGTAGATTTACTAAATCCAAATGCTTCTAAATATTGTTTCCATTTTTCGACACCTATCTTTTGAATAACATGAACAAAGGCCACGTTACTAGAATGGGCTAAGCCTTCTAAATAAGTGATATTTCCCCACCCTACTTTATTATAATCCCTAACTAAGTCCGTATAAATCTTTACACTTCCTGATTGATATCTTTCATTTGGATCAAAGACTCCTTCATTAATTGCCGCAGCTAAGGCTAAAATTTTCATAGTGGAACCTGGCTCGTATGCTTGATCGGTTAGAAGGTTGTTCCACTGAACATCAATTCCCTCTTTCGTCGTAGAGTTATAAGTTGGGCGTTGTGTAGCCGCTACAATATTTCCACTTTTTGGATCCACTAGCATTGCAGTCATCTGAACAGGTTGATACTGCTTATCTGCCGCGCTGACTAAAGATTCTAGGTAAGTTTGAAGTCTCTTATCCAATGTTAAAGTAATATCTTTTCCGTCTTTTGGTTGTTTGGTCACTTTTTCAGTATCCGAAATCACATAGCCATTCCCATCAACCGTATATTCTACTTCTCCTGCCGTTCCGGTTAATTGTTCATTATAAAGGCCTTCTAAACCAGTCTTTCCAACTAAAGAAATAGTCGTTTTATGATCAACAGCTTCCTCAACAGAATCCGTATATCCAATTAAATGCGAAGCAAAAATCCCATTTGGATAGTATCTTGCAGGGCTCTCTGAAAACTTAATTCCGGGAAGTTTCTCCGCTTCAATTTTGTCTTTTACTTGAACTGAAAGATTTTTTCCGGCATTTCCAAATTCGACTTGAGAAACATCCTTCTGACTTAAAATTTTTACAATTTCCTCTTTCGAAAGAGAAAGATGTTTCGACAAGACTTCAGCCGTCTTATTAATATCTGTTACATAATCAGGTGTTTCTGCATTCTTACTCCATTGGTCGGTTAAAATCGCATAAATGGAATAATTCGTTGCATCCACTGCAATTGGACTCCCGCTGGCATCATAGATGGTTCCACGTTTAGCCGCTAAAGTCCGTTTCTGATGAATTTTATCATTAATTTCTGCTCGTAAATCTACATTATGGATATTTCCTAAAACCATGATTCTAAAGAAACGCATAGAAAAAATGAGAAATAAGACACTAGCGAGTCCCATTAAAATAAAGCTCGCTCGACGCCTATTTCTCGCAATGTTATTGTTATTCATTTTTTTCATCGTCCAACATTCCTAACATTTTCTTCATTCATCTTCAAGCCTTGTTCATTTGCAATACGATTGACACGGTCATATTGAGACAATTCTTGTGTTGATTGAAGTAAAGTATTATTTTCCCGTTGAATTAGTGTTGTTTGTGATTCAATATCCTGTAATTGTCTGTTTTTATTAGCAACAATCATGCTAGCGACAATTGTCATTGTTGCTAAGAACGCCAAAACCACTCCTGAAAGCATTAAAACTTGCATTAAGTTTGCTTTTTGTTTTTCTTCAGGAATCGAAGTGACTTCTTGGCCTTTACGAACTAGAGGCGTTTGCTTAGGCACACTCACATTCAACGTGTCTACATATTTTTCTGCTAATGCCACTAGTAATCCCTTCTTTCTAAATTATCCTTTGTTTTTTTCAATGACTCTTAACTTCGCACTTTGCGAACGAGAGTTTTCTGTTATTTCTTCTAAACTTGGTAAAATTGGTTTTTTATTTACTAACTGAAACGGGGCTTTTTCCTCTTCGATTGGTAAAATCGGTAGGTTCTTCGGTGCTTTTTCAACTGTACTTTGTTGTTTAAACATCGTCTTCACGATTCGATCTTCCAATGAATGGAAAGAAATAACACTTATTCTTCCACCAATCGAAACCACTTCAAACGCTTGCTCCAAAGAATCTTCTATCGCTGCTAATTCATCATTTACAGCAATACGAATTGCTTGAAAAATTCTCTTAGCAGGATGTCCACCTTTTCTTCTTGCTGCTGCAGGAATACTATCACGAATAATATCCACTAGCTCCCCAGTTGTCTCAATTCTATGTTGGGCACGAATGCGTTCAATATTACGAGCAATTTGTTTTGAAAACTTTTCTTCTCCATATCGATAAAAAATTCTCACTAACTCATCATAGCTCCATTCATTAACGATTTCTTCTGCAGTTAACAGAGCACTTTGATCCATTCGCATATCCAGTTTAGTGTTTTGATGATAGCTGAATCCTCTCTCGATTTGATCAAGTTGCGGAGATGAAACACCTAAGTCATATAAAATCCCATCTACTGTAGAAACTCCTAGTTTTCCTAGTTCTTTCTTTAGTTGACGAAAATTTGCATGAATAAAAGTCACTTTTCCTTCTTCTACTTCTTTAGCAAGACGAACTTTTGCATATTGAATGGCTTGCATATCTTGATCAAAGCAATAAAGATGCCCTGTCGTTAATTGGCTAAGTAAGTATTGACTATGTCCCGCACCACCCAGTGTACAATCTACGTAGATTCCGTCTGGCTTAATGGATAATGCATCTACCGTTTCATGTAGCAATACAGTGATATGTTTAAACATGGTCCCTTCCCTTTCTAAAAGCCAAAATCAATCATATTTTCGGCCAATTCTTCAAAATTCTCTTCTGTTTCAGCAATATATTCTTGCCAACGTTCTTCGTTCCAAATCTCAATACGATCATTATTTCCGATAACGCGACAATTTTTTTCTAATCCCGCATACGCGCGAAGCGTTTGAGAGATATTCACACGGCCTTGCTTATCAAATTCCACTTCAATCGCAGCAGAGTTCATAAAACGAGTAAAAGCACGCGCATCTTTTTTAGACTGTGGCAAGTCTCGTAATTTATTCTGAATGAGCTCCCATTGTTCGAGAGGATAACCGTATAAACAGCCATCAAGTCCGCGTGTCACGATAAAGGTGAAACCTAAATCTTCACGAAACTTAGCAGGCACAATCATACGTCCTTTTGCATCAATAGTATGTTGATATTCACCGATTAACATGCAGACTCCTCCATTCCAATAATTTTAGTAACCATAGTTTACCACATTCCACCACTTTTCACCACTTTTTTATCAAAAAAAGTTAAAAAAATTTTTTCCTCCCCCAATTTATGTTTTTAAAGCAGAAAAAAGCTCTTTACACTTTCCGCGTAAAGAGCTTAGAACTATTGATTTTATGCAATTATTTAAAGAATCTTCCCACTTGTACTAATAAGACAAGCAATCCAAAAAATAAAAACGAAATGGAAAATAATTGGTGGAGGAAAGGTCTAAGAACTAGTTTCCCTCTTTTTAATTTGAAATATAATAATGCTAACCCAATAAGAGCAAAACCTAATGTAGCAAAACTAAACCAAGAATAACCATAGGCATTCACACTAGTGGTATGTAATACCAACAACAGCATTGGTGTCATAATTTCACGAATAGTTATGAAGCGAGTCTCATTATAGAAGATTCGATTTCCAAAAACGACCGTGAAGCCCACGAAACTTAAAATAAATACTAACCATAGTACGATTTCAAAAAATAACATTGACTCACCTCCATCACTACTAGTTTACAATAGATTTCTTAAAACACATAATAATTTCTAATGTATCAATTTTGATACGTATCATAAATGATACATTTACACTTTTACAGTTTAAAAAAAGAAAAAACCTTAGACAGCTGTCTAAGGTTTTGTAACGTTTATGATTATGCTTCTTTAGAAACAACTTCTTTTCCGTCGTATGAACCACACTCAGGACAAACGTGATGGCTCTTTCTTAATGCTCCACATGATGGGCATGCGCTCAATCCTGGAACTTCTAATTTGAAGTGAGTACGACGTTTTGCTTTTCTCGCTTTTGATGTTTTACGTTTTGGTACTGCCATTTTTGTACACCTCCTAATCAATCTTCTTTACATAATGCTTTTTACTTCTCAGTCTCATCCTTTTCGAAGAAAGACTGTAAAGACGCTAGCCTTGGATCAACCGATTGTTCTTTTTGTTGTTTGCGTCGCTCTTCAAGAGCTTCTTGCGTCACAACCTCCCAATCATTTCCTGAAGGCATTTTATCTTCACTCAATTCCTCTTGCGATAAGACTTGTAAAGGAATTGAAAGTAAAATATGATCTTCCACAGCGGGTTCAAGGTCAACCCAATCACCATCAAGAGGCATCACAATTTCTGTTAGCTCTTTCTCATCAACCGAGAGATGGGACGGAATGTATCTTTCCACAATATCTATGTGGAGTGGAACTACCACTGGCTCTAAAGACCTGGATGAAGGAAGTGTGATATCAACATCGCAAGTAAATTGCGCTACAACTGATTGGCTTTGATAAACAAGAAATCCTTTGATGTGTGCTGGCGAAACAGCAAGAATGGAATCATCTCGTTGTTTTAAAGCCTCTTCCACATTAATTTCTGTATCAAAGTAAGTTGGAGTCCCTTGAGAATCCTGAAGCTGTTTAACTGATATTTTCACAATTTTCACCCCTAAAGCAACATACTGAATTATACTAGTTTATTGAAAGTTTGTCAAAGCTTTTTACTTTACAGTGTGTGTCTGAATTTTAGTTATAAGTATGTTCTGAAAAAAGATTAAAAATGAAAGGAATTAAAATATGAAATCATGTGTAAGGTATCTTTCAACCTTACATTTATATTATACAATATACGACCGTTCAATGCAACAATTTTACTATAAAATAATATATTTTTTTCAAAAACAACTCCTATAAATAAAGGTTTGTAACTCTTCTTCATTTTTTATTCAAAATGAGTATGTCTTATATTTAATATTTCCGATCCAAATATTTTGTTACACCTTCATTTACAATTCTTACACTTTTGATTTTAGCTTCATTTTGTAAATTCTTCTGTAAAAAATCTGTCACATCAATTTTTTCTAGCCTTTCTATTTCTTTATACTCTTCTCTCCAAGTTCCTGAAAACAGTTCTTTTAAATTTCCTTCCTTATATACATCTATAATTACTTTTGCTAATGTGATTGCTCCAACTGAAGACCAGTACATTTTTCTATTTTTCATTCTATTGGTAATTTTACAATGTTGAGATTCAATTACACCAATTGCATCTATTTGTATTCCTCTATTTTCAGGAGGATTAGTATACTTAAAATAGTTATTCAACTGCTTCTTGAAAATTAAAAAACGTTCCATTACTACAGGATTCAAAATCAATGATTCTAACGTATCTAGTATAACATTCATTTTCTTTTTATTGTGTCGATAAATCGATTTTTTGAGTTCTCTTATCAACTCATAATTACTCACTTGAAAAGATAAATAGTTAATTTCCTTTTGAATATGATAAGAATCCCAAAAGTGTTCATGTTTCGCTCCAAACCATTTTGCAATTTCATTAAATACAGTTGCACCATAACCTCTTCCTAAATCAGAATTTGTAATAAATACTGTTTCTGAATGACATTGATAGTGATTGATAATATACTGAATGGTTTCTTCCATAGTAGAGTGGGTGCTTTCCGTAATGATTTCCTTCTTATTTTTCAATCTTTTTCGTTTTCCATATTCTTTTTCGATCCCTTCATGAATAACAACATGAGACATATCTTTTCTGTTTTTTTTACAGTGATTTGTTTTTACAGAAACGCCATCTCCTTCTATATATAAGATATCGATTTTTTTATTCCCTTCTTCTTTAATTTCATTAGCTTCAAATTCTGATTTTTGTTTATATAGTTCATTTGCTGCTTTTATGCCTTTTAGAACAGTATCTTTTGTAATGTAAATATGTTTAAATTTTTCTATTAAAAGTGCAACTTGCCTGTAAGGGATAATTGAAGCTAATTCTACTATTTCACGTAAAAGTTTTATGGAATACCGACTATACTTTTCTAATTGAAGGTACTCATCGATTGGATATTTATATTCTCCATTTTTTACATAACAACGTCTTGAAATACATATTTCTCCAAATGAAAAAGCAACAGTCCTCTTTGCAGTTTTTACGTATTTATAACCTTTAATCAGCATTTCCTGATGAAACGTGCCTTCTAATTGTTGGATATGATTCAGAAAATAATTCTCGTGCATTGAATAAAGCTCTTCACAAAATTGTTCTTCATTGAATTTCATTTTATACTTCCTTTTCTATTTCATTCAATCAACTTATTATTGTAAAACTTAATAATATCTTTTTAAACCATTTCTTGCTCCTGACGTTCCAACCGCCACCACCACTACTCGCAAGTTCAGAACTCGTAAACGAGTTCTTTCATAAGGTAGATTTTTGTATCAAAAATCTTTAGCACCTTTTGCCATTTTGGCAAAAGGTTTTTATAGC
The DNA here is from genome assembly GCF_057274575.1 of Granulicatella sp. NCBI lineage: Bacteria > Bacillati > Bacillota > Bacilli > Lactobacillales > Carnobacteriaceae > Granulicatella > Granulicatella sp. The sequence goes on from NZ_DBHISP010000010.1 coordinate 23,900, forward strand.
TACGCCTTTCCGAAAAGTCAAGTGCGCTGTCGGCATAAATTCCCTCGCTTCGCTCGGTCAGACATTTATACGACAGCTACCTTGACTTTTCTTCTCAAGGCTACGCTTTTTCAGAAAGTGTAAGGTTCAATTACAAAACGAAAGAAAGAAGGTTTTAAAATGGAATACTGGAAATTAAGAAATGAAAAGGATAAAGCATATTTAGTGGTTTATGGTTCTAGAATGTCATATGGGCTTGAAAATAAAACGAGGGTTTTTACAGACTGTAATAGTTTTGACAGTTTAGAAAAAGCTTATAATTTTGCTAATAAACATGAATTTTCAGAAGTACTTGAATGGTTTAAAGATGATTTTATGGTTAAAGAGTTTGTTAGAGAATATTATACAAAGAAATGGAATAACCAAGAATGTGTATTTCTCTTTAAAAACTTTTTAAAAAATGAATACCAGTTTTTTACTGATATTTATACATTAATGTTTTTAGTAGCTAAGTACAGTTTGGTAGTTAAACAATTCAATTTTTTATCTGATAATCACAATTATTATTTAAAGCATGTTTTCAATCCGGTTTTCTACGATAGATTATGCACACAACAAGGATATAAAAGAATTGGTTATGTTGATTTTGAAAAAGGGATATACAGATGAGTAATATTTCAACAGAGAATCTGAAGAAATATGGTTTTGAAAATTAGAAAGGAAGATTTAATAATGCAAGAATACAGAGAGTTAGCAAGCAGATATTATGCTCATTTAGAAATGATACAACACGGAAAAGAGATTACATTGTTAGATTGGAACGGTCATAAACTGACCGTTCGCAGATATGGTAGATGGTTAAGCGGACGAATCTATAAAGGGTTTGTAATTATCAAGAAAAAAACAATTAAAGAGTTAGACGATTTAGCAAGTATTATGCAGGAATTATGCGAAATGTAAAGGAGATAATATTATGTTTATAAAACAAGAGTTTCTAAAATCTTATAAAAATAAAGTAACTAATAGGTATTTTATACAGGTAGATTTAAATGATATTAATTTTTTACAGGCTTATTTTGCAAATAAATTTCAATTAGAAGTTAATCAACAAGTGAAAATAGGTTTGGACATTATTAATGATATTTTAGATAGAATTAATAGAGTTGTTGACAATAACGAACTAGCTATTGAATTATTACCAACGTTAGAAACTTTATCTTTTGGTAATAAAGAGTATAACAAATTATACTTTGAGGAATTAGAGGTGGTTAAGACAGGTTTACTTAAAATAAAAGACGATTGGAATGAAGAAGAATATAATTACTTTTTTGACTCTTATACTAAACAAACATTTAAAGTAGCAATAGTAGAAACCTTATCAAGAATTGTAGAAGTGGAAGCCTTTGATGAGGAAGAAGCTAGAGATACAGTTGAAGATGATTATAGATTAAAAAAGATTATTCTAACTGCTGATGATTTTGAATACGTTGAATTTGATAATTTATAACTAATTATAATAACCACATTCGTATCTCTCGTGTACGATTGTGGTTATTATGGTTCACAAAAAAAGCAGCCTCGCTCACCACCCCCTCCCGCTCGGCTTGAACAGACTAATGGATCATAGATCCATTAGTCCTATGAACGGTTCACTAGTTACACTACTGAACCAAAAGAGTTTTCTAGAAAAATGTTTGCGTTATCGTTTTAGTTTAATGAACGATTTTATCTAATAATTTTTAAGAATTTTAAATAAAAGTATTGACTTACATATATATAAGTGTTATTATATATATGTAAGGTAAATAAGTTTAGGGGGTATCTTAATTGTTTAATAAAGGACGTTATAATTCATATAGGAAACGAAGTTTTTCTTTATCAGATACAAAGAGAAAAGAATACGCAGAAAATATGAATTTAATTAAAGAGTATTTTGACGATAATCCGTCTTGGAGTATTTCATATCATTTAGATTCTGCATATCATTACTATGAACAATTCCAATTAAGATTATCAAATCATTCTGCAGATAATATGTATCATGATCTTAACAGTTCAGAACGTCTGTTAGTAAATGTAAAATGTTCTAAATTAGAGTTTATTTCTACTATAGAAAATAAAGTAGATACTATTGTTAGGTTTTTAAACACTCTTGAATTAGATAGGTATAGATTTATTAATATTGTTGGTTTTAACGTCAATTGTTACTTAAAAGGGTACAAAACAAAAAAAGAAAATTATGATTGGAGAGGTTAATTATGCGAATTGCTTTTGATATTTACGAAACAGGAGATAGGTTTGAAAATCAAGGAATAGAATTAGGTTATTTTGATATAGAGTTTCAGTCGTTGTTTTTAAAATTGTTAGAAAAGTATGATATCGACATAGAAAAGGTAAAAGAATATATAACAAGTTATTTGTATGATAATGCTTCAAAAGAGATTATTTACGCTAAAACATATCGAGAAGGAAAAGACTGGTTATTAGATTATACATTAAGAATTAGTTGTGAGATCCCTTTTAAGGGGTTTAAAAAAGAATTGAATGATATTGTCTTATATACAAGTAGTGATTTTAAATCTTATGCTTCTGACGATACTGGTATTAGTGATATAAAGCCTATTATTAAAGGAATTAGAGAAAAATCATTAAGTAAAGAGAAAACTTATGACTGGTTAGATGAAAAATGGAAACAAGATATTATTTCAAGAGACCTGTATCATAAATTATATCATTTAGTATATACTGTTAATTTTGATGATTTTTCTTTTGAAGGCATTAAACAAACATCAGGAAAATATTATTGTACGGTAGCAGAAACTATAAAAGAAAGATTAGAGTTTTACGAAGATAATTTAGGAGACGATTTTGAGGAGTTCTTCAACACTCTAGATGAGGAAGAAAGAAACGCCTGCTATCCTATCAATTTAGTAGGTTAGTATTTTAGAGGGATCTATAGATCCCTCTAAAATTAAAAGAAAGGAAAAGCTGAAATGGAATATAAATTAGAAAACTGGCAATGGAAACTATTGAGTGAATTTGATGATATTCAACTTGATTTTATTAACTGCGGATTTTGGGAAGATGGCACACCATACGCCGAAAAACAATGGAATAATTGCGAAGACTCTAAACTGGTTTTAAACGTGAAGGACGATAAAGCGTTTGAATGGTATGTAGAAGTTGCGAACGGAGTTAAATTTTGTCAAGAGAATGAAATTCCTGAAGAATTACAAATTAATACAGATGATTGGGATTATTACAGAAACATCAAAGAATCGGTATTGAATACTTTAGCGAAATAGTAGAAATGAGGTCTAGGACAGATTATATGAGAATTAATAATGATATTAAAGAATTGATAGTTAAAACTATCCCAAAATACTACCCTAGCGAGGCATCGTTTTATAAAATCAATGGAATTAAATTTCCTGATAACAACTGGCAAAAATTTAAAACTGGGGAAACTAAAATTGAGAGAATCGGTTCGGCTAGAGTATTTAATATGTTAAATAGGTTGTTTACTTCGTATGAATTAGCTCTAATAAGTGAGGCACAGCTAGAATACTCATTTGATAGAAATAAAAAAGAATTTAAAGATATAGAATTTTACGAGTATTTTGATATGTTTAAAAAGGAACATTTGAAAAAATGGATAAAAAAATATCCTGATACACTTTGTGGGCAAGTTGACAGAACAACAACAGCTAAAGGAGACTATACACCTAGCTTTTTACATATCTATCTTGATGATACAATTTGTAAAATGAGGTTTAGACATACAGTTGCTAAAGTTCCAGCAGGACATAAGAACAGGTTTGAATGGATACGAGATAACTTAGACAAATTAATATAAATAAAAAACTACACTCGATTGAGTGTAGTTTTTATTTCGTTTCATAAAATTGATGCTTGACTTTTTGCCAAAATGGCAAAAAGACTGGCAAGAAAATTCTTGTCAGTCTTTTTTGTCCTTGTCTTTATTCTTGGATTGTTCTTCACGCCACCGCTGCAAATTTTTTGTTGCGATTCTTCCTACTCTTTCTTTTCGTTGATTCGTAAGTTCTTGTGCTTTTTTGGCATTATAAATACCATCAATACTGTTACGATGAACTTCATCAACGATAGAGGTTTTCCCTAGGTTTAGCGTTTGGGCTATTTTAAGATAAGATAAACCTTCATTCCTCAATTTTTCAATTTTTTTCCTTTGAGAATAGGTGATTCGTTTAATCTTCTTATCTTTCTTTTCTTGCAATATTTCCACCCCTTTCACTTCCACTATAAACTTCTATCGTATTCTTTCTGCATCGTTTTTTGTTGACTTTTTTCTAGAAAATCAGTTCTAGTTTTTTTTAATTCATTTTCCCATGTAGTTGTCAACACCGGATAAAGTACTTTTAGTATACCCTTTTTATCGTTTTCTCTCAACTCTTCAAAGTCAATGAGAAATTGTTTTCCTTCGTCTGTTTTTTCAGAACAAAAATACACTACATTAATATTAGGTAATAAATCTATACGGTCTTGAATACATTGTTGCTTTTCTTCTTTAGAAAGAGTATCTAATGATACTAAATGTGTATGGTTTAATACGCCTTTGTGAAGTGTCCAAAACTCTAATAATTGATTGATTTCTTTAAAAGCGATCACACTTTCAGGATTTCCTAGAGAAACACTAAATGTATTAGAAGGAAGGCTATTTTCTAATCGCTGATATTCTCTAGTCGTTTCATTCCATTCTAACGCTCCTATTGTTTCTTTATATCGATTGAATACAAAAACTGGATTCCCTTCAGGCGTTGATCGTAATAGTCTTTTATCCATTAAATGTTCAACAATTTCAGGGGCAATATATTTCTTGTAATAAAAGTCTCGAATTGCTTCCTTGTCAGTCTCTTGATAAGGATATTGAAATTTAATTCTTTTTTCCGTTCGAGGTTTAAGCATCTTTGGTTTATGAAGTAACATATCATTCCAATCCTTTTGAAACGTAATAACTACTTTATGTTCGTTATTAGAATAGTAAGTGTATAAATTTTCTACACTACTTCGATTAGCATACTTTATAGATTCTTCTTTCGACGTACTTCCTTTTATAAACAAATCTTGAAGAGCGGTTGGAACGTCTTTACCTTGAATATCTTTTGCAAGTGTTATTAGTTTTTTCTCAAATTCTTTACTTGAATAACCTTCGTTATCTTTCTCATCTTTTGTCGTAAAATATCCTGTAGATTCCTTATGATAAGAACGATTGTTTAATTGTCCGCCATTTTCATGTTTATGAATAGCTATCAATAAATTTTTATCTACTTGGTATTCTTGAGATACACTCTCATATATTGGATAGAGTTTGTCTAATAATTCATATCGTTCAGGAATAATCGATTCCACTTGATACCCCATAATAGAAAATATTTTTTGTGTTTCTTCATAGAAAAGCGTTCCTGCTTTATCGTTATCTGTTCCTATGTACAAATGACGTGGTAACGATCCAAAATATTCCTTTGTATTTTCCATAAACGCTTTTAATACATTTTGTTTTACTCCGTCCATAGAAACAAGTCTTACATTCTTTAAGTCTTTATGCAGCGTCCAATAACTCAACAAGTCAATTGGTGCTTCAAACACGTAAAGTTCTTTTGGCGTTCCTAGCGTAACATTAAAACCAAACAATTCCGAATTTTTTTCAATATATTTTTTTGGCAATGGATTTCCATTGTCGTCAAATCGTTGAACAGTAGCTTGTTTAGTTGCTCCAACACGTTTCCCATCTTTTAATCCTGAATCAATCCAATCAAAAATTACATTGCCGTATTTATCCTCATGAATATATCCTTCTTTAATAAGTTGTTCTACAAGTTTTGAATCGATTCCCCTTTCCTTTGTTAAATAATTTTTCACACGATAAGTAGTTGGATTATGTTCAATCGAATAGACAAATGGTTCTTTCTTTACTTCTACGGGTTCTTTCTGCAGACTGACTTTCCCTTCTCTACGAAACTCCAATAATTTTTTTACAGCTTCTTGAAAGCTTAAACCTTCAAAGTGTCGTATAAATGTAATTATATTTCCACTTTCATTAACTGCATTATGGAAAAACATATTTTTTCGTGTGTCTACCACCACACTATCACTGCCATTAATCGATAATCGATACTGATGTCCTTTCCGATAAGTAAATTCTCCTATACCTGTCACGTCAACATAATCAACGATTGATACTTCACTTGCATTTTTAATCGTTTCTTTTGAGTATCCTTTACTCGTCATTCTCTCATCTCCTTTCTAACCTTTTGCCATTTTGGCAAAAAGTGAATACAAAAAAACAACTAAAGTCCTCTTCCGTAATCCTGACCTAGTTGTTGATTCATTTCTTTTTCTTCAGTTAATTCTTTCAAGAAGGCTTCTCGTTCTAATTTCATCTCTGTTAAAAACTCTTGCTTTGTTTTCTTTGCAAGCTGTCTTAGTCCACTAACAAAAGCAAATTTTGCTTTTATCATAGAAGAGGTAAAACCTTTTTTATATCGTCCTTCTTGTTTATTATTCATCTTTGAATGATTATATTTTGAATGCATCCTTCGTTCCTCTAACGTATATTGTCGCATTTCATTTAATAATCCATTTCCAACATGTGCATACAGTTCTTTCCATTTTTCCTTTTCGAAATTCTTTCCTTCTTTATTATTTCCATATAATCGACTTCTAAATTTAGATTCCTCACGAATAGCTTTAGTAAATTCTTCCATAGCTTCAGGGGTCACTTTTTCAATCAACTGTTTTGAAATTGAATCAATTTTCTTTCGATAAGGTTTCATTGCATTCATATTATATTTCCATGTACGCAAATCTTCAGGCAATTCTTTCATGAGTGTTTTACATTCTTTAAAAATAGAATGATCATTCAACATTCCGTTTTGTCTAATGTTTTGATTTATTTCCTTTCTCATTAAAAAAGATATACGTGTTAATTCTTGTGTACGATCGACAATAGAATTCGCAAATGTGCTCTTTGCATTCCATAATGTATGCTTCTGAAATTTCCCTTTTCGTTCTTCATATACCTTTCCATTTTTATTTTGAAATGTTTCTAATTTTCTTGAAGTCTGTTCTTCAGCTAATGCTACATGAATATGAATGTTGTCCGTATTGTAATGAATTGCAGCTGTCCATATCATTGTGTCATTAAATTTTTCCTTCTCTTGTATCACAGAAATAGATTGACGAACAGCTTCACGAATTTTCGATTCGTTCAGTATCCCATCTTCAGATAATAGATTTTGTTCTTTTAAAAAATCATTGTCGAATGAATATACAATTTGCCAAAGAGGACTATCATTCTTCTGTGCTTTTGTAAATTGTTCTTTAATCGTTTTTAACTGTTCCCTTGATAAACTATTTTCCTCTCGATTAAAAACACCTGAAGATTTATCAGGATTCCCCATGTAGTCAGTATATTTTTCAAATTCATTATTTTGGATATATGCTTTCGTTTCATCACGGTCAATATAATTAATAAATTTTGAAAAGTCTTTTCCTCTTGCCGTGACAAATTTCATTTTTAATACAACCGCTGGTATCATTCTATCCCCTCATCAATAGAACGATTATTTTTTTTCTGACTAAAATAATCAATCTGTTTTTGAACTCGTTCATTCGATAATCGATAAGCTCTTGATTGCCAATCAACTGTATCGTATAACTCGTCTTTGTCGAAACGTCCTTCTAACATAATATGGTTCAAGAGGTCTAATACGATTTTCATTTCTTTATCAATGTATCCGGTTCGAACTCTAATAGGTTGCAATTGTGCAAGTAATCCCTTTATAACTGCATTAGTAATTCGATCTTCTGATACTCGTATTCGTTCTGAATTTAGATATTGCTCACACAGAAAATCAATTGCTTCTCCTTTATTCCTTAATTTTTGATTTTCTACAATCTGTTTTAAAACTTCATCACTCGAATTTTTAATTCTGTTTCGTATTTGAATGGACATGTTTTTTACCTCTTTCCATTTAATCTTCCTCTTCATCTCCACCTATCAAATTAAGAAGTTGTAACATCACTTCTGTATTTTTTTCAATTGTTTGGATCATAACTTCTTGTGCTTCTAAATATTTTTTTCTGTATTCGAGCACCTCATTTTCTTCTGCAAGACTGTTTAATTTGTCTAATAAATAAGAATTAAGCGAAGGATAATTATTTCTTTTTGCTAATTCTTTTAACTTTTCAATTTTACTTTTATCAATTCCACGAACTTTAATTTCATTCATTGATTATAATTTTCCTTTCCATATAATTATTATTTTTATTTTTTATTATTCCTCTTATTCAATTAATTGCACTTTTCAATATTTACCTTTTCTAATAAAACCGGTCGGAACGACTGGTTCATTTCTGTTTTTTGAGCTTGCGAAAAAAACAGCTTTTTTTGTGAAGAGCATAAGGGGTTTTGTCCCCAAATTCTTGGGGAATCTTGCAGTGCAAGATAAACCTACGGGGTCAAAAAACAGGTAATATACTCACTTTTGAGTACAGTAGGTTCTCAAAAGTGAGTACACTAAAAACGTTGTTATATCAATGAAAACTCTAGTTTTCGGATATTTTCCTATTTTTTTGTTTTTGTCTATTTTTCTATTTTTTGAAATTTTTATCGCTTAAAAAAATACTTTTTTAAGTCTCAGTTTTTTATTTTTGAATCCCACTTTTCCTAAAGTGAGATTGAATATTCTTTTTTCAAATCGTCTAATTTCTTTTGAAGTAAATGTTCTTGTTCTTCATATTCTTTTTTTATTGACTCTAATTGTTCAATTTGTTTTTTCAAAGTCTCTTGTTTTTGACGAATGGTTTTCGCTTGTGATTCCCTTCGTTCTTTTTCTTTTTCTGTTTTGTATTGAATATCAGTCATCAATTTTTTAATTTCATCTTCATGTGTTTGTATTGATGCTTGATACTCTTCTTCCTTTTTTGTTACATTGGTTTCTATGTTTTTCTTCACATTAGATATTTCATAAAGAGCCCCATACACTTTTGCATAACCTTCTGTTGCTCGAAAATCTTTTTCAGAAAATATATTTTCTTTATCGTTATAGTTTGATTGATGATTAAAATACATCAATGCTTGTTGAGAGTTATTCTTTGCTCCTACTTTCAATCGAATGGTTGTCCAATTTTTAGGAAGATTTTTGACCGATAATAAGTAGTAATACTCTGACCCTTTATACACTTTCACTTCACTGTTTGCTATCGACATATCTTTTAATTGAGGGATAATATCGATTTCTTCAGGGATAACTGTTGTACTCTTTTCAGGGTCAATCGCAATTCCAATCACTACTTCATTTGACGATTCGTTAACATATTTTTGTGTCCATTGGTACGCAACATTATTCACAACAATTGATTCATTCGGTTTTGTTTCTACAACTTCTTCCTGTTTTTCAAAAATTAATCGCGACGTCATGAATCCAATAAATAAAATACAAAGGATACTAAAAGTGGTTAAGTACTGAATCGATTGATTCGTACTTAACCACAACCTAATTTTTTTAATGACTTTCATACACACCTCTTCCTTCTAATCAGACGCATGCACATGCGCCATTCTTACATCGTCAATTACATGGTTTGTAACTGTAATAAAGTAATATGGATAATGTGGTTCATGTGTTCCCTCACGGTCTGACATTTGTGTTTCCACGATTACCATATACATATCTCGATAACTTAAATTTTGATACATTGTCACTTTATTCACGACAAAATTTAAAACTTTATTGACTTTAATTCTGTCTTTTATATTCGCATATTCAGATTTATAAAGATCTTCTTTTACATTAGCTTGGATACTTTCTAATAATTTAAGTCCTTCTTCATTGCTCGAATGAATAGCTCGAACATATTTTTCAATCAATTGTTGATCTTCTTCTTCCAATTGAAGAGTTGTCTTTTTGTTATAAGGTATTTCTGTTGTTGACGAATTGATTACTTCTGTTTGTGCTACTTCTGAAGTAGTTGTTGTTGAACTAGGTTCATTTGAACCGGAAGTTAATCTTCCTAAAAAGAAAACTCCACCAAACAAAAAAATGATAATCAAACCAGCTAAAATTTTTTGTTTCATAATTTTCACCTCTTATTGAAATAAACTCATTGGGTCAAAAAAACCGTCCCATGGTTCAGTACTCACGCCTAAATGTAAGTGTGGACCAGTCGACCAACCTGTTGAACCCATATTCCCAATTATATCCCCTTTACTTACTTTATCTCCTGTGTTAACTGAAATAGAAGATAAGTGATAGTAATGTGAATACAAATTATCTTCATGTTTGATTAAAACCATGTTCCCTGTTCCATTTTTATTTCCTGAATCGATGACTACACCGTCTCCAATTGCTCCAATTGGTTCATTTTGATTTCCGCTCTTTGGAACAAAATCTACTCCATTATGTGTATTTTCTAACGGCGTTCCATCTTGTAAAGTTAAACTTCTATGATTTCCAAATGGACTTGTAATAATATAATCAGGAATTGGAAATTGATATGTTCCACTTCCAGCAATCTGAATTTTGTCATTTGTTTCTTCCTCTTCACCAAAGGTTAAGTACTGATTGACAAGCTCTGGGTAGAAAAAATTACCGCCGTTTAAATATAAATATTGTTTCCCAAATTTTTTAGAAACTTCGTTTACATAGGGATAGGTTTCTCCATTATAATTCCCTAAAGAGGGGGCAACCACTTCTCGTGAGTATTGTTCTGATTTTTCTAACGAATAATCTTTTCCATTTATATGAAGCCAATCGATAAATGCATTTCCATAATTGTATCCAGCTGCAGCTACTAACACATTCATTCCATACTTCTTTGTTTTCTCGTATGCTCGTTTAAAAGCTTGAACACCAACTCTTATTGATTCTTCAGGATCTGTAATAGTATTTGGTGCTAATCCTTGAGATTCGCTACTTTGCATGACATCTCCACCATTACCATTACTTTCAACTTGTATGATCGCTAAAATAACGTTCGCTACTTCAGGTATTCCCTCTTCTTCCGTAATTTGTTTCACTAGTTTTTCATACGATAACACTTTCTCACTCAATCCTTTACGACTTCTCACATTGGTTTTAGTGGTAGAAGAAGAGGAATTAGACGTTACAACTCCTGTAATAGAAAATACGATGATAAAACAAATGAAAACTGGAAGTAGAAGTAAAGTCATTCTTATAATCCATTTCTTCATACCTCTCACTCCTCTTCATCCCTATCAACTCGTCCGCCACCTTTAAATAAGGCTAATTCATTTTTAGAAGCGTATACGCTAAACTCATAGTTTGCCCCACCATCAATATTTAACAAACATTCTCCTACACCATAGCGTACTAGTCGTTCTAATTGTCCTTGACGAATCATTCCGTAAGATAATCGTTTTAACCGTTCGATAGAATCCGGTGGCATTTTGAAATAGAATCTGTTTTGAGAGAATGAAAAAACTTCTTTTAACGCAATAGCTTCCTCTGAAGAAACGACTTCAGGAGATAAACTATTAATCGATTGTGTCGCAAGAGTTACTCCAATAAACAACTTTCGCCCTTCACGCTGAAGAGTATTAATAAATCTTGTTTGTCGTATGTTATCCGCATTAATCTGATTATGGCATTCATCTATAATTAATTGCCCTCTAATAGCATCTTCAAATTTAATAATCCCTTCTTCTACTAGTCGTTTTTGTTTTTCTCCATTTCTTATTAATTCCGCCCACATGGAACTAGAAGCAATAAAGACTTGTGCATTTGTAATTCGTGGATCTAGTTTTCTAAGTCCAGTAATATCATAAAATACAATCTGTTCATCTTGTACATTAGAAATAGTTGTATATTGGTTAAACAACTTCCCATACTGATTCAAGAGTTTTTCGATTGTAACTTTGATTTTCCCATAGGCTTCTTCTTCAACTTTAGAAAAGTTCTTTTCTTCACGTAACAACTTCTCTTTTAATAATTCTTGAAGGTCTTCTAGGCGAGGATAAGTCGTTGCTGGATTTCCAGTATAAGGTATTCCATTTCCAAATCCTCTTTTTTGATACAATTGTCCTACTAGATTTTCAAAGCAGTCTATCTCTTCCGCAGTCGCTTCAGGTTTTAAGATAGAATACCATGTAGCTAATTTTGAAATGTGTTGAATATAACTAGAAGAATCATCGATGTTTCCTTCCTCATCAACGCTAGTAGGAAATACTTCAAATACATTTATTGTTCCTTTTGTTCCATCTAATGTAAGTACTGTTCCATTAAAGTACTCTACTAATGTCCGATATTCTCCTGAATAATCAAATCCCCTAAGCATAGTTCCGATGGATGCCCAATGTGTCATAATCTTTTTAAGTAAGGTTGACTTCCCTGAACCCATGCTACCTAAAATAATAGAATTATAATGCACGCGATGGACATTATCGACTTCAAAGGCATCCCAAATAATCTGTCCATTTGTAAAACTATCTCCTATATACTTTCCTCTTGCGTCATGTAAAAATACATGGTTTGCAGGAAATGTTGTTCCAATATTTCTAGAAGGAATATCTCTTCCAATTCGTTTGTTAGGTAGTTTTCGCTGACTAACAGCGTCTAAGTACATTGATTGCCATTCTTCCTTTTGTTCCATTAAAAGAGTTGTTGTTTTAAAACTATGACGATCTAAAACGGATTTTGCGTCCTTTAATCGTTCTTGTAGCTCTTCTAATGTGTCCGCATGCAAATTGATTCTAAGGGTCATATACTTCACTACTTCTTTTGCTTTTCGCACAGCGATTCCTAATTCTCTCAAATCTTCAAATTGTTCTAAGGCAATCATTGAATCGTAAGCGTCTTTCTCATTGACATATCTTGAATACTGTTCTCTCATTGCTTTAGATAGATTTTTTAATGTTTCGTCATCTTCTTTACTAGAAAAGTCCTTTGTCACAATAGCGTTAGGAATATTGAAGACTTCACTTAACCAAAAGCCATTAATTTCAGTTGGTAATTTATAAACATATAAAGTTGTAGAGTACCCTTCTCCGGTTTTAATATACGTATCTTTAAAGACAATTCCCCCAATTGGTTGAATATTGCAAAAGAACTCTACGTTGTACCCTTCTTTTTCATACTTTGTGATTCCTTTAAATCGATTATCCTTTTTGATTTCCTTTTCAACTGATGCTGAAGGATTCGCTAATCTAAATAATACAATTCGTTTTTTATCATTCGTGATTGGATATACGTTTAACTGTCCACTATACCGGAACATATCTTGACGATTTTCTTTCAGTTCTTCGATTGTTTTTCCATAAATGAAAATGAAGATTTCTTTATTATTGCTATCTTCATTAAAGACTTCCATTTCTGATAACGATTCATTTAATCGATACCGTTTGACTTCATCTGTTGTTTTATTTAATTGCTTACGATAGTATCGTTGCTGTGAAGATGTATCAATTGGTATATTCATCGATACGACTTTATAAGGCATTACATATAGCAATGATAATGCTTCATATAGATGGACAATCTCACTAATTTCAGATTGATCCATTCCCATCAGATTGTATCCACCTAATTGTAAGATATCCATATATCCATCTTTTAGACGGATAAATCCACCTTCTGATTCATTTAGAATCCCTTTTACTGGTAATACATCAGTCGCATAAAGAACTCGTTTTGTAGTAATTCTTTTGTTATCTTTTTTCTTTCCAAAGAAACTCCTTTTTTCTTTCTTTTGTGTTGTATCAAATCCCATATGTTCTCCTTTCTATTATTCATAAAAGACCTAGGTTAGTCCCCTAGGTCTTGGTACTCATTTAATACACCTTCTTCTTCAAGCATGTGATAGTAGTTTTTATCTCTCTTTAAAATTAACCATATCACTTGATATCTGCGTTTATCAGGGTTCATTCGATTGCGTTTAATCGACCAAAAACTGATAAAGATACAAAAAACAATATAAAATGGTTGTAAAGGTTGATAAACGGCTGGAGAAAGCATATAAAACAATAAGCCAATCAATAACATAATGAAGATATCATTCAAGGTATACTCACCTATGATTTTAACTTCAGGAGTTAATGATTCTATATTTCTTTGATTCATTTTCTATTCTCCTTTTCCAGAAGGACGTGTTGGGTGATCCTTTGTTTTATTTTGATATTTTAAATGTGTTGTTTTATATCGTGGTGCTTTCAAGGTTACAGAATCATTTTTAGTATTTTTTTCAGAAGTTGTTCTTCCCATCGATGGTTTTATATTATATCGTCCTTGTACATTATTTAATCTTTCTCTTCTTTGTTTAGCTTGTTTTATAGATTCCTTAGATGCAACTAAAGGACGTGTTGGAGAGTTTATATCCTCGTTATCTTTACGATTATTCGGATCGGAAACACCATATTTTTGTTGGTTTTTTCTCGCTTGTTCCTCAAATGCTTTTTCCTTCTCGTTTTCCTTTTGAACGCTTGGATTAGTCGTTACAGTAGGTTCATTTGTCCCTGAACTTTGTTCAGTAACAGATGGAGTATCTTCTTTTTCTTTCATCTTATCATTTACAGCTTGTTCAAATTGATTGCGTTTTGAAGAATCAGAACCATTTTTTTCTTTCTTAGAACCACCAGAAAGGATATCTGAAAGTTTATCTTTCCCTTTTTTCCCAGCTTTATACGTTGCTGAACCAACTTTTCCAAGTCCTTTTCCTACTAACACTCCAGCCTGAAGCATTCCAAACGCTCCTAATGTAGTCGATTTTAACCCAGCGTCATATCCAGTTAATTCTTGAATAATCACTGGACCATCTATAACCGCTAACGCAACCCCCATTTGTGCAATGAGTTTTGTAAAGCCATTAATATCTAACTGATTAATTGCCCCGTACACAATTCCAAAAAGATAAATCATATATGAGGATAGGACTACAGTTAAAAGTACATTCAGCACATTCTTGATAATCTTTTTGATTCGTTCTCCGTTTTCAATATCGGATAAAGCAAATATATTAATTAATGTGTAGCTGTAAATCATTTCAAACAATAGTTTTGCTACTTTTAAACTAGTCATTACATATACCGCAATCAAAATGATTAATCCTAATGCTATCATAATGAAATCATATTTATAGCGGTAATAGCCTTCTGTTTCTTTAATCAGAAACATTTTACTTAGCCCTTTAACTTGAATTTCTCCAGCTTCGTCCATATCTAGTTTTTTAGCAAAAACTTCTTTATAGTTTTTCAACTTATTGCGGTCAATAACTTCATTGATATTAATATATTGAATATTCTCTTTTGTGATGGTAGGACGTGCGGAATCAAGTTTTCCGTCATTTGCTGCATCAACCTTATATAAGTCAGTCATGTTTTTAGAAACGACTTCATAAACAACTGTTGCCTTTGTATCTCCACTAAAATTTGTTGCTATATTTGTGGCACTATCAGACACTAACGTCATTATCGTGCTAGAGCAAACTAGTATTAATACTCCGAACAGGAAATTGCGAACCCCTTTTGATAATCTCATTTCTGGATTCAGCATATACCTAATTCCAAAGTAGGCAATCGCAACTCCACCTACTGTCCATGCAACAGGAGAATAGTCTTTTACGATTGTTGTAATTTCAGAGTTTTTCAAAACATCAAATATCTTGAACAATTCAACGTATACCCCTGAAATACTTTCAGCAATCCACACAATAATTTTTAATAAGCCCCAGAGAAGAAAGCGAATAAAATCTAAAAGGAAATTACTTAACTCTAAAAATGGAGATAGGCTTTCTAGTGTTGCTTTTATTTCTTCTACTGTCATAGATACTCCTTTCTAAAAAATATGTTTGTTTTCATTTATAAATTCTTGTAATTCAGCCACAGTTTCTAACTCATCAATAGATGGAATTAGATAAGCATTAGCTGTACCTTTGACTTTTTTCTTCAAAGCTTCTTTCTGTTCTTGAATTGTCTGGTCATCGAAATTAGATGACGTTGTAACTGGGAACGGCATTGAATAACCACTGTAGATATCTGTTGCTTTAAGTTCTTTTGGTTTTTCAGAAGAAACATTGAGAGTTTCCTGCTCTTCATCTTGTGCTTGCTTTTGAAAATTCATCTTTAATTGTTCTAATTTTGCTACAAAGGCTTTTGCATCCATGTGTAAATTATCATTAGAAATATGAGGAAGATCTAATTCTGTAATCGGCAGTTTCTTTATCAAATCTCCTAGATAACTATAGGCATATTCAAATTCATGATCTTCTCCAGTATTAAAAATTGGATACGGTCTAATTTTGTTCCCTTTTAAATCAGTTCTCTTGGTAGAACGTTCTACTACAATTTCCCCTTCTCTTAGTCGACCTAATTCGTCAGGGGTTAATAAAGGTCTTGTTTCAACATTTTCTGTAATAGTTTTATTAAAACTTGCGAATGTACCTGTTCTTGAAGCTTGTGTATATTCTTTTGAACCTAACCATTCAGAAAATTCCCTTCTTGTTTCACTATCCCCTGACAAAATATAGAATCGATTCATAGATTGAGAACGTAATAATCGTGCTATATCGTTTCCGTATTTAATATCAAATTGCGATAAATCTTGAATATATAAGTTATATAACAACCCTCTGCCAGCCCCTACTGTTAACATTGAACCAATTCCTGAAAAAGAAGGCATATTCCCAAATTCGTCAAAGTGATGAAAAATCCTTTTTGGTAGTCTATCTCCATGTAAACTAGCATATTGAGATAAGAAATAATAACATTGTTGTAGCCATGTTGTTGCTATAATATAGTTTGTTTCTACATAATCAGGAAGGACTAAAAACAATGCAATTGGTTCTACTTTTCCCTCATCGTTCGTTTTTATAAACTCATCAAATTGAAAGGACGTTTGATCCATTAATTTTGCTACTCTTCGTGCTGTAAAATTACGAATCTTTGCTTGTGCTGAAGTAAAGATAGATGACCTCATTTGAGACGTAGACATTCGAACTGTTGAATACTCTAATCTTGCTGGATTATCTAATGGTAGTGAATCAAAGTAATCATCAAGCATATAACTATTGCCATTTTCAGCTTCTCCTAAGGAATTAAGCATTTGTGCTACGTTATACATATTTACTAAAGGTATTTGTTCAGGTTTAAAGTTGTCTCCCTCTCCAATAAATTCATGACATAATGCCAGAATTAAGGCGTTGACTAAAGCCATAGCGGTTTCTTCCCAAACAGGTTCTTTTGCATTTTCGTTATGATACAAAGGATATGAGAAGGTTTTACAGATTTCTATTGCTTCGTCATAATCTCCTTTTGCGTAAGCATTGGCAATTAATGTTAAAGGATTATATTGTTCTGAACGTTCCATATCAATTAGGTTTAGAACTTTAATTTTATATCCTCTTTGCTTTAACATTTTTTGCGTACCTTGTAATAACTCGTATTTACCTGAAGAAATAATCATATGTGGTTTCTCTTCAGAACGAGAAGCAATCTCAATATCTGTAAGTACTTTAGATTGTGTTTTACCTGAACGTGTTCTACCAACAATCAAGCTATGTGCGTCATCAGTATCTATATATAGCTTATTCTTAATACGTGCTACTAAAACACCAGCTTTTCCTTTATAGCTATCAAATTCTTGCATAAATTGTTCTAATACTTGTTTCCGTTCAGATGTTAATGTGGTTTTAGAACGACTTTCATTTTCTTGCGATTTCGCAATATATTTTGAGATTTCTTTATACTGTTCCTTGATTTCTTTATCTGTTGTAAATCGTCCTGTACCTTTATGACCTTTTTCTAGACTTCCATAGGCAAACTCTAGTTTTTTATAGTACCGATAAACTACAAAGAACGATATAGCATAAAATAGGGCAAATAACAGTAATGACGGAATAAATGGAATTGATGGTAGTTCTTTAGGAAGTAATCCATCAAACTCAAATTGATTCTTCAATTGTCTTGCTTGTTGATACACGCCTAAAATCACTCTTATGATAAACTCAAAAACTTTAAAGAAGGTTAAAGCAATAGCACTAGAGATACCTACCCATAATAAGGTTAAAGCTCCTGACCCTTCTAACTTTTGAAGTTGCTTATATATAAATTGGTTAATCATTAAATGTACCTAGATAATCCATTGGTTCAATTGTTGGAAATGGTTCTTCCCATTCAACAGTTACTTCTTTTGCTGGATTATTCCCTTTGCTTAATACTCTAAATGTATGTTGGTAGAAATACATATTTGATTTTTTACCTTCAGTCCATTTCGTCATTTGAATTGAACCGTTAACCATTAGGAACGTTCCCTTTTGTAATTTTTGAGATAGATATACCGCTTGTTTTCCAAACACATTGATAGGTATATAATCCACTTCATAATTACCAGCCTTATTTTTATAGTTTCGATTAACCGCCAATGTATAAAATAACTCCGCTTTATCTTCAGACTCGTTTTCCTTAAATCGTGGGTCAATCGCTACATACCCTACTAAATTAACTTGATTTTGAATATTCATTGTCTTGTTCCTTTCTCTTTAAAAACCTTTTGCCATTTTGGCAAAAGGTTATAGTTGACGTTCTTGTTCTTTTTGTTGATTTTGATGAAGGTGTCTTTCTTGCGTGTGTTTCATCTCAATTGACGTTTTTACATACGTCATTGCTGTATCAGGAGCTGGATAGGCTTCTTTCTTTTGAAGTAATTCAATTACTTGTTCTTCTTCATCAAATACTTGTTTTGTTTCTTTTCCATTTATTGAAATCATTGTTACTTCAATTTGTTGCGAATCTGTTTGTTTAATAACCGCTTCTTCTAACAATCCGATACGGTAATAAGGGTACTTTTCTTTCACTTTATTTCTTAGAAAGGCTTCTTCCTCATTCCGTTTTACTTCTTGTTCTTCTTTTGGAAGTTTTGAAATACTGTCATCGATTATCTTTTTCGCTAGTGTCATTTTTTGATTATCATTTGCAGGATATTGAAGTACTTCCAATTTATCTGTAAAGGATAACGTTGACCGTTCCGACAATCCTAGTCGTTCCAATTCCTGTTGTTCTTCTTTAGTAAATTCTTGCGATTGAACTTTTTGAAGTGTGTTTTCAAATTGTTCTAAAATTTGATTAGCAACCTCTAATACTTCTTCTGTTAATTCTCTTCTTTCTACTTCTGATAGTTTTTCAGAGTAATCTTTAATGTATCCATAATCTTCATCTTTTACCGGAATTTGAAGCGTATCTGATACAATAACAGATACCATTTGTGCTTGAAATTCTTCCGCTTCTTTTGATAATTTACTTGTTTTATGCAACATTCCATGTGCTAGCTCATGTGATAATGTTTTGAATCGTGCAACAGAAGTTAAATCCGGCTGTAAGAAAATTTCATCAGAAGCTGGAATATAATAGCCGTATGTGTTTAATCCAACACGTCCTTTATCATAGTCCACAAATTGTATATTCTGTTCTTTCATCAAACTATTTAATGCAATATTTTGAATCTGATAATTTGTTATATTTTCTAATTCATAACCTGTACGAACAAGTTTAGGATAGCTTTCTAAAGGTGCTGTGGTTTGAGAAATGTCAAATACAGCCTTTGGTTGATATCCGCTAACGATCGTTCGTTTTGTATAACGCCCAATCTTTAATAGATTTTTTTCTTCTTCTGTTGCCTTTTCTAACGTTGTAACAATCTTCCCGTTAGAATCCAATAACATTTCAGAAGTCATTGGCGAATAGATTCGAATTCCTTTTTCTCCACGTTTTACAGGGTATCCTTTTTTCTTCCAAAACCCATACGCCCCAACTCCTAAAGCAGTTGGCTTTTGAGAATAAATTAGCATTGTATTTTTTGCAGAATAGTTAGGGAACTGGCGTTTGAACAACAGAAAATCTTTAACTAATTCAGGATTTCGAATAAAGGAATCCACTTTATCTTGCACTACTTTTGATAGTGCTTCTAATTCTTGTTTCTTTTCTTCTTTTGTTTTTCCTTTATAAGTAGTGGATTCTTGTACTGTTTCTCCTGTTAGTACTTGTTCAGATTCAGTAATTGAGGGGATTTCAAGTTCTGTCATTTCCTCTTTAATGCCAGTCCAACTTGTAGCAGTTTCTAAAACCAAACTCTTATCTAAAGTCATATCGTACTCACTAATAATGCTTAAATAGTCTCCCAATTGATTAACAACTAGGTGATCTAATACCTCGATTCCAAGTACGTCTCCTGTAGCGATAATTCGTTTTGTGAAGTCAATATCCGCTTGAGATGGTGTCAGATCCCCTGAAGGGTGGTTATGAAATAAGATAACTTTTGCAGCATTCGATAAAATACTTGCTTTAAAGATTTCTCTAGGGTGAGCTACTGAACTATTTATTGACCCCATATGGATCATCGAAGCATTTATCACTTCATTTTTTGTTGTTAGATTTAACGAGAAAAGAACTTCTCGATCAAATGAACCAACCTCTTTCGCAATCGTCTTAATTGCAACTTTTGAAGCCGTTTTTGAACTATTAATTTTATCCCCAATACTTAACTGATAATCGTCTACTAATTTGATTTTAACGATTTTCAAATCTGTCATTTCTTCATTTGCCATCGAACGTTACTCCCTTCAGAAAATTTAATTCCACCACGTATATTTCATCTTCTTGCATAGTATTCACTAATTGTTTTAAATCTGTTCCTTCTTCAACAATAAGTTCTTCTTCAATTTCCGGATTGAACAGTTCATTTGTATCATCAAGTAATAATATCTCTTCACTCTCTGTATCAAAAAAGACGGTATTTTCTTCTTCAAATGCAACTGTTAAAATATTCCAAAATGTAGATGTTTCAGGAAGGTGAGTAATTTCTAACTCTTTCTCTCCAAATTCCGTAAGTAATGTAATAAATGGATAATTTAATTCCTCTATCGTTGCATATATTTTCATGTTGTTCCTCCTTAATAAACTTTTTGCCATTTTGGCAAAAGGTTTGTTTTTTGAAAAATAATTTTTCTAACTTCACTTTTTACCAAAATGGCAAAAAGTAGAAATTGGTTGTCAATTTCTACTTTTCTTTTCATTATGATTTTTCAGGTGTCTTAATATCTGTTGAAGGTGTGTCATTTGTTGTAGTTGTGTTATCATCATTCGTTAATTTTGAGATATCTAATTCAGGTAAAGCGTCTGTTGTTGTCGCTTCTCCTGTAGCGTACTTCACTTCTTCTCCATCTACTACTTTTGTTTTAATATCCAATTGTTTTTCATCTTCAGATAATTCTTCTGAAGGTTGTACTGGTGTTACTGGATTCGTTGGAGCTACAGGTGTTGTTGGTTCTGTTGGTAAGATAGGTGCTATAGGTTCAGTTGGTTGTACTGGTGTTACTGGATTCGTTGGTTCATCTGTTGGTTTATTATTTTCATCTGATGGAACAGTTGGTTTTTCTTCTGTTGGTTTTGTTGGTGTTGGAAGAATAGCAACGTCATCTTGTTTCTTACTATCTTGCTCTACTAAACCAACAACTTTATCCAGTTCGGTAGTTGGTTTTTCAATTAATGTAACAACTTTATCCAGTTCTTCAGGTTGAGTTATTTTAGCTTCAGCAACTGCAATAATTGTATTGACGGTTTCTTCAGCTACAGATTGTGAACCTATTTCTACTAATTTGTCGACTACTTCTTCCTTTAGAACGGTATGTGGTGTTTCTTTAGTAGGTTTATTTTCTACTTGTACTACAACTGATGTTGTCGTTGTTTCCTCTACCGCAACTTGCGTATTTTGATTACTTTGTTGAGATGACGTAAAAATAGCACAAGCTCCTAGTGATAGTAATAATAAAGCACTAGCACCAATAACTTTAAAATTTTTCTTTTTGTTTTGTTGTTCCATAGTTAAAACACTCCTTTTTTAATTTTTTCAATTTTTTCTTGAATTTGTTTTAATTGTTTGTTGGAATCTTCCTTTTGCTCATCTGAAAGGGAACTATCCTTTAGTTTGTTCTTCAGATTGTTTTCCTCGTTTAACGCTGTTGTTACATGGTCAATTTTCGTTTGCAAGGTCAATTGATGGATTTTATCTTGAATCTTTTCAGCAGTCTTTAAATCCAATGCCTTTAACGCTTCGATAGCTTTTACTTCATAGGCTTCTACAATTAATTGTTTTAGACGATTACTTCCTAATTCCTGATTCAATTCATAGGCTTCATCAATCATTCCTAATTTCACGTAACTAACCGCTAAAGCCGTTTTTCGTATTGGCGTTGTGGCTTCATTTTTCAAATCCACGACCTTTTGAAAATCCTGTTTTAAATAAGCTAGGTCATATCGAGAAGAAGATGAATTAGTCTTTGCAACATATTCTTCAAGTTGCCCTACTCCCTCTTGCCCCTTCTCGAATAATAGTGATTCAACTTTATCCTTTTTTTCAGGATATTCCGCAACAGCTTTTACATATTCTTGGTTTTGAATTAATGTGTCATATTGAGGTTTTAATAATATTGGAACATACATAAAACCAGCTATTATTCCAACGCCAATTACAACCGCTATTGATAGTGACCCTAGTACTTTTTTCTTAGAAAGGTTCTTCTTTTTTTGTCCATTCTTAATTTCTTTTAATTCTTCAGTTTCAACGTTCTTTTGAGTAACCAGACTAGATTCAACTGATGCTACACTTTTTTTCTTAAGAACATGATCACTTTTCAAGTGAACTTGTTCTGATTTTTCTTCTACTGACACTTTTTTTGTAGCTTCATCTATCAACTGATTAATAAGTTGTCCTACTTCAATTTCTTTATCCGGAAATAACTCTAATAATTCTTTTTCAATTGTATTGATTACTAAGCGTCCATTTCCTTTTCCGACTACAAACGCTTCAGATTTATAAAGAAAATCATCTTTAGGTTGATTTGTATCTTTTAAAATGATCGCAACTTCTACTTGCGAATCGTCTTCTTGACAACTTTTTTCTAAGGAACTCATTTGCTTTAAAAAAGTAGAGACGTTCATCTCTACTCCTTCAAATCGTTTATATTTCAGTCGTTGCTTAAATCCTTTCACTTTCGTTGTTGCAACAATCATAGAACCACCTCTTATTGATATACCGCTACTTTAGCTTTCATGAATCCTGTGATAACCCATACCAAGGATACAATTGCGAATCCAATAAAGATTCGTGGTAACCATTTTTTTCCTGTTTCCGCATGTTCTCTAGTCCCCATAATCAAGAATCCACAA
Source organism: Granulicatella sp. (assembly GCF_057274575.1). Classification (NCBI taxonomy): domain Bacteria; kingdom Bacillati; phylum Bacillota; class Bacilli; order Lactobacillales; family Carnobacteriaceae; genus Granulicatella; species Granulicatella sp. The sequence continues at coordinate 47,088 of NZ_DBHISP010000010.1, forward strand.
CATGCAATCGCAATTGCAGCACCTCCTGTAGCAATACCTGTAATAAAGTTTACAATTTCTACAGCAATTTCATTAACGTTTTTATCTAAGTTTCCTGTCGTTGAAGGAGCACCCTCTAGAAATGTTGTCCAAATGTTATATGCTAATAGTTTTAATGTTAATCCGTTCATTATTCATTTCCTTTCTTGTTTTCGTTTAATTTTCCGATATTATCAATTACAAGTTTGTATTGTTGTTCATACCAATATGCGTTAGGATCGATGCCCATATTTTTTAAAACAGTATTTGCCATTTGTGCCATCTTTTTCCTTTGTGCTGGAGTTACTTCCATCAATACTTCAATTGGTTGTTCCTTTTTCACAGCCATTACAGTTCTCCTTTCTAATAAAACCTTTTGCCAAAATGGCAAAAGGTTAAGAGTGACCTTTTAGCCACTCTTTCCTTCTTCTAGTTTTGTTTTCTCTTTTTTGATAATCCTAACGCAACAATTAACGCTACAAGTCCAGCAAGAATCGTCATTCCGCTTCCTTGTGTACCAGTGTTTGGTAATTCAGGTCTTACTACTGTTACTGTTTGTTTATCATTTTTAAGGTCAAAGTGTGTTGCCACTTTTTCTTTATCACGATACAAATCTTCTCCGTACACGATATTGCCTGTATATCCTACAGGAACAGTAAATTCAAAGATTTCTGTTCTTGTTTCTGAATCAGCAATAAATTCACGTTCTTGTGTAGCAAATACTTTACCAGTACTGTCATATTGAGTAGCAATAACTGTATATTTTTTACCGATTGTTAAATTAGTAAGAAATGCTTTTTCAATATGCTTTTCATTTTCATATCCTTGTTTACCACCTGAAGCAGTTGTAGCTTCTGTATAGATTAAAGGTTGACGTTCGTTCTCAACTACTGTACGAGTTTCGGTTGCTTCTGTAGAATTATCATTTTTATCTACTTTTTCTCCGCCTTTAATGCTGAAGAAGAACTTTTGAAGATTTCCTAAGTATCCTTCTAATGGTTTTGTTTCTTGAGCATAGTAGTTTCCATATTCTAAATCTTTGAAGATGATTCTTCCGTCTTTATCCGTTGTATAACGTCCTACCTCAACTTCTCCATTGTTTTCAGATACAGCTACTAATTTAAATTCAACGCCTTCTAAACGTTCTTTACTATTTGCTTCAACCTTAACTAATTCGTGATCTCCACGTTTAATTTCGTTAATAATAGGGGTTTCTACTACTACTGTTTGAGCAGGGCTTCCACTTGTCGCAAAGCTTGTAGATACGCCAATTTTTGTATCATTTAGGCTGTATGCTTCTCCAGTAGTGATTTCTTTTAAGTAAAACTCTCCATCAATCGGAAGGTTTCCAAATGTATATGTTCCTGAACCATTTACTTGTGCAAGTCCTACTAAACTATTAGCAGGCAAGCCTTCAACAGCATTAGCTGTATAAAGTCCAAAGGTTGCTTTTTGTTCGTTCTTAAAGTATTTAGATTCCTCAAATGTTTTATTGAATTGCACCGAAATTGTCTTACGTTCGTTATGAACCGAAACACTATGACTATCAACTTTCACAGTTTGTTCTTGTGGTGTGAATGTAATTTCATGTAATGTTGAATCCACTACATACCCTTCAGGAGCTGAAATTTCACGATATTGGTATTTTCCTAATGGTTTATTAGAAAATGTAACAATTCCGTTTGTGTCTGTTGTTGCTTGTTCTACAACCACGCCATCTTTAATTAATTCAAAGGTAACTCCAGCAAGAGGTACTTTTTGAATGTTAGGAACGTTTACTCCGTTACCATCTTGTACCCATGAGACAATTTGTGAACCTGTTTTTGTAATTTGCAATTGACCTTTTTGAGGTGCGTTTGCAAATTTAACCGTTACAACAACGTCATCTCCTGAAATATTCACGGCTAAGCGTTTGTCTGATAATACATAGCCTGTTGGTGCTTGTACTTCTTCGATTTCATAGTTCCCATAGCTTAATTGTTGTGGGAATGTTACTTGACCGTTTGCATCAGTTTCAAAAACATCAATTGTTTGTAAAGATGGATATGTGACTTGTTGACTAACTTGTTTTCCATCTTTATAAAGTTTAAAACGAACGCCTGAAGCTGGGATTATTTTCCCTGTTTCAGCATCTGTTTTTAATAGCTGCAAGAATGATTTCTTCACATTATTTTCTACTAAATAATGATATGTGTGATTGTCTTTAGACGTATCTAACTCAACTTTAATTGGTTGAGGTGTTTGATAGCCTGTTGGTGTGTGTTCCACGATCGTTACAGTAGTCGTATATGGAATATCATTTGATACCGCATATCCTTTTTCATCCGTCGTAATCGTTTGGACAACATTACCATTAGTATCTACTAAATCGAATGCAATATTTTTACCGGGTACACGAGTTCCACTGCCATCTAACGCTTCATCTAAATGTTTTGAAATACTTACTTTATATTTCTTAGAAACATTTGTCGCACGGACAGTAACCGTATCTCCAGCTGGGACAGTCACGCTATAAACTTGATTATTAAGTCTGTATGTTTCTAGTGTTCGTGTTTCTTTAATATCAAATTCTTTAGGGTCATAGTCTTTAAAGAACGCTTCCCCTTCATCATTTGTAGTTGCGGTTGCAATAGCAGTTGTACTACCTTTTTCAAACAATCCAAATTCAACCCCAGCAAGCGGTTTTCCAGTTTCGTCATCAGTCTTCACAATCTTAATGTTCCCTTGTTTAACAACCTTTAAGTTTAGTAATCCCGTTAATCTGTCTGGGTCACGAAACATCATTAAATTCTGACTAGTACCGTGAGTTAATAATAGTGATGCTGGAGTGTAATCTTCAGGGAGATTTTTATTTCTAAAAAAGAATGTCCCATCTTGAGCGTCTTTAGTAGGTGTAACCTTTAGCTCATTAGAATTCAATCTTTCAAAAATCCAACCACGATTATTTTTTGGTAATTCAATATATTCAAAAACATTATTATTATCTGTAAGTGTAATAGATTCTCCAACTTTAACAGTATGAGTTTCGTTATGCCAGCTTGTGGCACGTTGGTCATTCATCTTTCCATCTATAAAATCAGATACTTTTGAATATCCATCCCATGTATTTCCACCTCTAAAAGATTGTGGTGTCCACCCTAAAATATCCCAGATTTTAGACTGCACATAGAGATATTGATTCCCACTTTTATCTGAAGACATATCCCATCCCCAAAAGATAGCATTTTTAATTTCATCTATTTGTTGTTGAGTAATTGTATTTCCAAAATGATCTATCAAAGCCCCATCTTGTATTTCTGCAGAACTGTAATAAACCCCATTTTGAACTAAGGTAGGTGGCTCAACACAAAACACGACTTCTCCATTAACTTTAACAATAGAGATATTGTCATTAATATTTAACCACCAACTATAATCGTGTACTTTATGATACACTTGAACATTCCCATTTCCTCCGTTTTCTTCGCTTACTTGATATGCGTTAACAGAAGAGTGACTAGCAAATGTAGCTAGAACGCCTACCCCAACCGCAAGGCTTGCGATTGTCTTCTTAATCATTTTTTTATAATTCATTATTCATTTCCTTTCTTCTTATATTCACCTTTTGCCAAAATGGCAAAAGGTGGTTCCTTATTCCTCAAGTAATCCATATTTTTCTCCTTTTAATACAAAAAAAGCAATGATCGGATTTTCCAAACATTGCTTTTTCTACTAATTTTATTAAGTTGTCGTTATTGTTTTCTAAGGTTTACACTAGCTGTTGTATGCCCATCACTCCAAGGGATTTCGAAATAGTTACCTGTATAAACCCAATCTTGTTTCCCGGCTTCAGCTAGTGCACCACTTTCATCTATTTTTTGTTGTAGCCATGCCCCAGCTTCTGCAAGCGTTGCAAACTCTAAGCCAGTATTTCCTAAAGCTGTTAAGCGTACAGGAGCTGGTGCTTGAGTTTCTACTGGTGCTGGTTCAGGCGTATATGTTGGTTGTGAAGGTTGTTCTTGATAGCTGTTGTTTTGTGAAGAAGAATCGCTACTAGAACTGTAATCTTCGCTGTACGAACTTGAACCGCTATTTGAAGATGAACCTGAAGAATAATCATTTGAAGATTGATTGCTTGCGACAGTATTAGACTCTGAAGCCTTGTTTTCTGTTTTCTTTTCTTCAGAAGAAGATTCCTCTTTTTTCTCAGAAGAAGTAGTTTGTTCGACTAACGTAACTTTTTCTAATTTCTTGATTAAGTCTTCTTTTTCTTTATCAGATAGTTTTGAATCCTTGATCGATTTTTCAAGAGTTTCTTTATCCTCTTTCTTCAATGCTTCAGAAGAAGCTTTTGCGACTTTTTCTTGTAAGTCTTTCAACTCTTTGTTTTCAGTTGTAGTAGTTGATTCAGTAGTCACTTCCGCTACTTGTACAACCTCTTGTGTTTTTTCTGTTTGTCCAGCTAGTGTGGATGCAGCATATCCACCAGCTAACAAAACAACGGCACTTCCGCTAATAATCATTACCTTTTTAACATTTGATAATGATAAAAACTTTTCTTTTAATTGGATTAATTTTTCTTTCATAATTTTTTCCTTTCTTACTTTTCGCCTTGAAGGCGAAAGGTTATCTAAACACTTTTGTTTTTCATTGCTTTCATAAAGCACCTATTTCATTAATAAACATTCCTGTTGTTCCACTCAAAATGAGTAATATAATTTTTACAATAAATAAATACAACGAAAACGATAAGAAAAAACTTGCCACGTGATCTAATTTAGTGTATCCCTCTTTCTTATATCTTTCTTCAAAATTATCCCTAGCTTTTCTACCGACCCAACATAAAATAATTAACACTATTATTTCAGGTATTCCATCAATCTTATAAATTTGTTTTCTTATTCTTTCTTGCACATGTAAAAGAGTAAGATAAAACATAGCATTTGAAAATATAAGTATCATTATTGTGTTAAATACATTTTTTATCCTTTTTTTAAAGATTTCTTTAAACGGTATTTTTTTTCGCAATCCTGATACTGTATATAATATCAACGAGATTGCACAACAACCAAACATAACAACGTCTATAATAGAAAATTTCATACTACACTCCTCTTTCTATTAAAATAAGAGTGATAAAATATAACTCTTATTACTTTTTGCCCTGAAGGCGAAAAGTTGCTTAAGCCTGCCCATGGAACGGTGGTGGAGGTTTTTCAGATTTAGGATAGTATCTTAAACGATAGGTATCTCCACATTCTAAATATTTTTTGCTATAGCTTCAATCACATTTACCGTTACACTATTACCTGCTTGTTTGTACAACTGACTGTTACTGTTTACCTTTTCTGCTCTTTCAAATGCCCAATCTGGAAAACCTTGCAATCTCCAACACTCTTTTGGGGTTAGTTTTCTAATCCTGAAATCACGATTAATCACATCTTTTATAATTAAAAAATTATTTTCTTGATAACTATTTTTAGTTATTGTTGGTGCTATATTATGTACTCCACCTTGGTTAAATCCTCTTGCTATTTGCAAAATCTTTGGTTCACGTCCTCCGCCACCCATGCAATTAAGGCATGGTGAAATCCCGTCCGATGAATACACTCTACCTCTATGTGGATTCCCACCAAAACTATTGGTTTGTATCAAATTACCTATTTGTCGTACACAATTAGTGTTTTCACTTTCTCCTCTGATAGGAAAAACTTTTCGTCCACCTGTTCCTCTAAGATGTCCGATAATGAACACTCGTTCCCTATTTTGGGGAACTCCGAAATTTTTGCTGTTAAGCACTTGCCATTCCACGTCATACCCCAACTCATCCAACGTTTGCAAGATGGTTTCAAATGTTTCTCCTTTGTCGTGGTTGAGTAGTCCTTTAACGTTTTCAAGAAACAAAATTCTAGGTTTGAGAATAGATGTGAACCGTGCAATTTCAAAGAATAAAGTTCCTCTTGTATCTTCGAATCCTTTTCTGTTTCCTGCAATCGAGAAAGATTGGCACGGAAATCCTCCACAGATAATGTCAACGTGTCCGATGGATTGAATAAACTCGTTTGATACGGTTGTAATGTCATGTAACACAATCTCTCCTTTCGTGTCGTGTATCGCTTTATAACTTGCTCTTGCAAACTTATCGATTTCACAAAATCCAATGCATTTGTGTCCGGCTGCTTCCATTCCTAGACGGAAGCCACCGATACCTGCAAATAAATCTAAAAACTGCATCTAACCCTTCTTTCTATTCTTTTGTCATTCTAGTGAGTTTTGTATTAAGAGTTTATCTAAGAGTTCTTTAGCAGTCATTAAAACCACTCTTTCGTTTTCAATGCTTTTCAGATTTTTTCTATAATCTTCTTGTAGCATTTCTAATGTTATTTTGTCTGACTCATCAGGATAACCTAGTTCGCAGCTATCACCTAAAAAGTCTTTTTCTGTAGGCATTTCAGAGTCTATATAATCAACGATAAAATCAACATCAAGTATTCTACCATCTACAGTTCCAAAAAATTGAAGGACAGCATAAACTTTATAATCTTCTCCAAACAAAAATATATCTTCTGATATATCTTGTATTAATTCTTCACATGGATATGACACTAAAAGACCGTTTTTATTCTTTATAGCCATTAAATACACCTCTAATATGATTTTTTTTATTGACTTTTTGCCCTGAAGGCGAAAGGTTTACAGATTATCCTTAATCTCTGCTCCTTAATCGTCTATTAGAATTCTGTTTTAATCACCATTCGAAACACCTCTATCGTAATAATTTTGTACATAATTGTCAAAATAATTTCTTAGCGATTGAAACAGGTATTTTTCAATATTTTGAATATCTCCGGTTTTGATTTTACAGAAACAGGCATGTAGTACTTGATATAAATTCCCCCAGTCTTCTTCTGTAAACATTTCAAAAACGATTGTTCCTTTCCAACCTTGTGAAGTAGCATCCCTAAGTACGCTAGATTTTGCTTTAAATAATAATCCCATTCTTTCATGAATACCTTTATAATCATTCACTCCAGCGGTTAATATCGATACAATGTTTTTGGGAATTCCTTGCTTATCATAATTTAGAAATCGTTTATCAAATACGACTTCTGATTCATATGATTCATTTGTATTAATAATATTATTACTAGGGTTATTATTACTAGGGTCTAAATTTTGGACTTCTAGAAGTCTATTTTTTAGACCTCTTGATTTAAGAAGTCTAAATTTTAGACTTCTTAATTTTAACCCTTTTGAATGTGGTTTAGTATTATTAAACTCATTTTTCTTAGAAGAAGATTCTGTCTCTTCCGATTCTTGACTTGTACCATTCTTTGGTAACGTCTCTTGATTACTCTGATAAGATGTTTTAAATTTTTCCTCGTCTGAAGGCGTTGCAATAGGATTAAATAAATATAATTTAGCTGGTTGTCCTCTACCTTGTTTAGTTTGCTCTAGCAAACCGTATTTAATTAGTTCTGTTTTTATATTGATTGCTTTTTGTTTAGATACATGCAGCATTTGCTGAAACTCTTCGATTGTATAAATAAAATAAATTTTCCCTTTTTCGTCATACCATTTGTTTTTGATAGAAACATTTTTTCTATCTTCAAGAATTCCGTAGGCGATTTTCGATTCAAGACTTAATCCTTGGTATAGTTCTCCTAACCAAAATATTTTAGGAACTTTATAAAAGACCTCTTTTAAACCTTGTTGAGTTGTTACATGTTGTTTATGTAATTTTATATATAATTTCTGTTCTTCTGTTAAATTAGTCATCGATTAAATCCTCGTCATTATCATTTAACTGTATAATTAGACTATCTTTAGTTCGATAGTAAGAATGAATAATTCCGTATTTAATTAAATGTTCCAATGTAGTCAATGGATTCTTACCTTTGATTTCTTTTCTTAATTCTGAAATTGAAACTTTTGCTTTCCCTTTATTACTTAATAAATTTAAGTATATATATATTGTTTTATCTTCATTTGTTAAATCTTTATGATCCATAATTCCTTTGTGAACATAAATATATTCAGTTGTTTGATATGCTAACGGTTGTTTATATTTCATCTTCGTTTCCTTCCTTTTCTCCTCGTTTTATTATCTCTCTAAACAACAAAATTATTGTTATCAAAGCTCCAAATGAAATTCCTATTATTAAGAGTATTGTTTCAGCATGAGGGTTATATAATAAATTTCCCAATGTACCTAAAATTAACAATGTTGGAACTCCAACGATTACTGTTCTAATTGAAAAATTAAATATTTTTAGGATTAGCTTTCCTATAATTGCACATATAAAAAGTATCATTAAAACTTGCCCAATAATAACAAACATAAAACCATCTCCTTTTTAACCTTTTGCCAAAATGGCAAAAGGTTTTTACGATTGTAAAAGTTGCATAAACTCTCTATATTTTTCTTCTGATAAAAAATAATCTAGCGGTTCAAAATTTTCAGGAAGTTTATTTTCAAATGATTTCTTTTGTTTTTCTTGCTGTTTTTCAGCAAAGAAAACACTATCTAAATTCTCTTCTGTAAATTCTTCAACTTCTCTTAATAAAATAGCTTGATGCAAATTTACTTTTAGCGAATGATTAATAAGATAGTCACTTAGTACTTGTTGTTTTCCTTCAGATAATTTTGCGACTTGCTCTCCAATAGCTAGTGAAATTTTTTTCTGATCTAATAATTGTAAAAATTCATCAATAAGAGAAATACAAGCTGTGTATCTTGAAAGAGTTCTAAGTGATAAATTCTCTTGTTTTGCAACAATATCTAGTGCATTATTCCCTTTTTTCCCTTGTCTTTTGTTGGCATTCACTTTCATTGTGTACGCTTTTACTTTTTCACTTTCTTTTATTAATTGTCGTTGATAAAGATTGCTATTGACTAGACGAATCATTGCATCTTCGTCTGTTAATGTTTCAACAGTAACTGGAACAGTCACCCAATCTAACCGCTTGATAGCATTAAAGCGATTATGACCGCTAATAATTTGATACCCCCCTTTGTAGGGTCTTACAAGAATTGGATTGTATAATCCATTTTCAGAAATATCTTTTGAAAGTTGTTCCAACTTTTCTTCAGAATATAAATCAAAAGGTTGCTCTTCGTATGGAAAAATATCTTCAATTAATACTTCAGTTCTAGGAAGCTTATTATTTAGAGTACTATTGAATAATGCATTATAATTTTCGTTACTCATGATCTTAACCCCTTTCAACTAATTCTTTTGCAAGGTTTAAGTAGCAAGTTGCTAATCGACTGTTTTTAATTGCGAATACAGATTCGCTCATTCTGTAGGAAGATTCTGCTTCATTTAACAATGGAATTAATGTATTGAATACTGGAACATTGAACGATTGAATTGTTTTTGAAATTTCCTTTGAATTGTTCGTGTGTGTTACCATTGTTTGTAATAAACCTTCGATTTTAATTTCTTGTCCTAAATTATCTTCAATTTCCTGAATTGTTGAAGTTAATTCCTTATAACCTTCTACAGACGAATTTTTACTATCAATTGGAATAATTACACTATCGCTAGCAATCAACACATTGATTAACAATCTTCCAAGTGAAGGTTTTGTATCAATCAACACATAATCATATTCTTTTAACGGTAACTTGCGTAACAATCTTGAGAAAACCATTTCCCCACCAATCACTTGATTCAACGCTAACTCAATACCGCTTAGGTATTTGTTAGATACAATATAATCAATTTCTACTATTCCATTATCAGTTTTCATTTCTTTACGTTTAATCAATTGATTGTAGTTAAACTGCTTTTTATCAATAATTGAATCGATACCTTCAGTTAAGCTATTTAAGTCCACTTTGCTGTCATTTCCTAAATAGCAACTCAAATTAGCTTGTGGATCACTATCTATTAATAGTACTTTCTTTTCTAATGCAGCTAATGCTGTACCTAAGTTCATGGTTGTTGCTGTTTTACCAACTCCACCTTTTTGGTTTGCTATTGCGATAATTTTTGTCATTGTATAATTCTCCTTCTCCACTTCTTGCCATTTTGGCAAAAAGTTCTAATAGTGATATTGTTTTGCTTGTTCTTCTAACAACTGAAAATTACAACAACGTTCTTTTAGTTTTATCTCAAACTCTTTTAATTCTTCTCCTTTTGTAGCAATATTGTATATTCGCTCCGCTCTATTATGAATAACGGAACTTTTTTCATTCAAAATATAATATTGTTTCTTTAATAGACCTTTGTATCTTTGATCAGATACTTTCTTGAAATCAATTCTTTCAAGGCATTCTCGTTTAATAGGAATCATTTTATTTAAATTAATAATTCCTAAATTCCCAGAGTCTAATTTATAAATATCCAGTGAATTTCCTAAAAAACGATGTCTTCCTTTTGGACTACTTAATGGAAGAAAATAATTTTTAGAGTCAATAGTAATTACAGTTCCAACATATCTTCTTTGCTTAAATGTAGCCTTTTCAGCTAATACATTAGAATCGAATTGACGTAAATAGGAAATATATTCAGGACTTGCTTCATATAAATCTAATTTCATTGCTACCTCCTTAATAATATAAAAAGCCTATTCCTCATTATTTAAGAAATAGGCTACTTATGTCCCCTTTTCTCGTGAGGGCAACACGCCACTTTTAATAATGCTCAACAGTCCTCTTCTGTGTCTTGGCAATTCGGTTGATAAATCAACCTAGGCTCATATCGTGTTTCTCTACAAATTCAGATCCTCACGTTGCCATACTATTCTAATAATTTAAATAGTATAATCGCTTAAATCCTACCAAAGTAGAAATTCAACCCTATCTTTCAGAGCCATAGCACATAAACCCATTTGTCTATGTAGATGATTTTAGTGTTCTCACACTCCTATTTCGTTCTTCAACTATTCCTGTTTAATTCTATTGAGAGAAAAATTTAACTTAATTGTTGATAGAATTTTCAGTTGTCAAAGAGCAAAATTTTTCCAATCAAAAAAGGAACAGTTACCTGTTCCTTTCTAATTTTTAACCTTAACTTTTACTCTAACTAAACTCTAGACACTTACTACTTTACAAGCTTGAAAAGACAGAGATTAAAATCCTATCTCCTTGTTCACTTGAATCGGCTTAAAGACCGTAGCAGAAATTTGCTTGGATGGATTCCAAAAATCATACAATAAATCCCAACTTTCTTGGCGTTCATCTTTATAGGCTGCGTAATTAGTTATTAAATTGAACGACTCTACTTCCCGCATATTCTTCAACCACTTTTGGCCCTTTAATGTAAACCCCAGGACTTTACCTTGATGAATCGGTGTATTCCAATAGTCTTCCATTTCTATTTTGGTTATTCCAAGTAAAACATAAACAAGGAGTCGTTGCAACCTTGCCCAGCTCCACCGTTTGTTTTTAAGATATTGGAGACACTCCTCAATAGTCGAAGTTGTTCGAACAGCTTCCTTCAAGCGATTCTCGATTCCTTCTTCCATTTGATAAATGGCACGTAGTTCTTCGTCAGTACTTCTTAAGACGATACTTTTCAAGATTGGCCAATAAGAACTCCAATCGTTTTTGTACTCTTCTTTATCGAAACATACATAGGATAGTTGTTCTATCAACACTTTCTCCTGGCGATTCTCTTTCAGAGCTTTTCGTAAGGCTGTTCCACTAGCAAAAGTTGCCTCTTCTAACGTATCATCCAAATGTCTGCTTCCTACTCGTGTGATAGGAACCAGCTGCATTGGAATTTCTGCCTCAGAATTATAAACAGCATATGCTAATCCTAACTGTTGGTTTGGAGACTGCAACGCTTGGGCTAATGCACTCTTTTCCCCAAGCTCTTTCACAGCAAGTTGTGTTAATTGGCTTGCAAACGTTAGTGAACGATTCTGTTCGACAAAACTGCTGATTTCTTTTTCAACGATATTTCGCTGAGATACCGCCTCTTCAAAAAACGACTTGTCCCCATTTTCACATCCAAAAGCTAAATAGTGACAACCTACCTTTTGTAAGATTTCAACTGCGCCCTTTGCAAAACGGTCTGTTGACTGACAGCTCACTGCAGTTGGCATCTCAATCACGACGTCTGCTCCATTTTGTAGCGCGACTCTTGCGCGACTCCATTTTTGTTCGATTGCAGGTTCACCACGTTGCACCCAATTACCGCTCATCACGACAACAATAACATCCGCACTCGTTTTTTTCCGTGCCTGTTCTAACAGATAAGCATGACCTTGATGAAATGGATTAAATTCTGCGATTACTCCACATATCTTCATACGCAAGCCTCATTTCACCGCTTGGAAGAACCAACGCGGACTCGTTTCTTGGACTTCGCTTCGCCCGAAGTCAGCCGTCACCTTAATATCGGTAAAACCGACCGTCTCTAGTGCGGCTTCAACCATTTCAATTGGGAAAGTTTGTTCTTCATGCACTTCTTGAAAATGCTCATATAGGTTGCCATCTTCTTGTTTAATATACATATCGATGACGTGTTCCACGCTACCTGGCTCATCCAATTCATAGCTTTGCCAGAGAAAAGCAAAATCATCTTCCACAAAATGATATTGGTATCCAGGGAAAATTTCTTGCATTTGATACAGTGAATGAACATCGAAGAGGAAAATTCCACCCTCTTCTAAATGGTCGTACACCGCTTCAAATACCGAAACGACATCCTCAAAGTCTGTTAAATAACAGAGTGAATCTGAAAACAGCGTTACTGCATCGGTTGTCGGTATATCTTCCAATACTCGCATATCCGCTTGAAGCCATTTGATAGGTTTACCTTGTGCTTTCTTTTTAGCAATCTCTAACATATTCTTGGATAAATCAACGCCAATCACTTCGAATCCTTTATCGTCCAGTCGCATGGATACTTCACCAGTCCCACAAGCAAGTTCCATCACTTTACGAACGGGTCTTTTGGCACTATGCGAAAAAGAACGAACCGCATAGTCCGTCCATTCATCGTAGAGTTGTTGATCCATCACTTGGTCATATACATGAGCAAATTTTTGATAGTTCATTAGTTTTCACTCACAATATTCACGATTGGTGCATCGCTCCATAATTTTTCTAAATTATAGAATTCGCGATCAGCATAATAGAATACATGGACAATCACATCGTTTAAGTCCATCAAGATCCATTTACCACCATCTTTACCTTCGATACTTCTTACTTCGAAGCCTTCTTTTTCAACCGCTTCTTCAACCGCATCGACAATCGCTTGTACTTGTTTTTCGTTTTTACCGTGCGTAATTACAAAGTACTCTGCAACAGGTGTAAGACTGGCTACATCTAGTGCAACCACCTCTTGTGCTAACTTGTCTTCACAAGCATCTAAAACAACTTGTAATAATTTTTTACTGGTATGTTCCATTCTATTCTCCTTTTCTTTGTTTCAAATAATGATTATAAACTTCTATTGTTTTTGAAAAAATAGGCACTTCTTTTTCCAATAAAAATTCCAATGTATGCTTCAATAAATAAAAGACCACATCATCAATATTCTTCGTAGCGATTTCTCTTGCAACATCCACACCTGGATAATCTCTTCCATCTTCGATTGCATCTGCCACAAAGAGACACTTAGAAAGAAGACTCATTTGAAGCCCTCCAATTGTATGCTCACGAATGGCATCTAACAGCGCTTCGTCTTTTACCCCGCATAAATTTGAAATTAAATACGCTCCAATCGGCCCGTGTAGAATTTCAGAACCTTCATGATGATACATTTCAGGAAGTCCAATTTCTTTGGCAAGAGCTTGCTGTTTTTCCACTGGGATTTCTTTAGCATAATCATGCGCTAATCCCACAAAAGAAGCAGCCTTCTCATCGACGCCGTAAAACTTTGCTAATTCCAATATTTTTCGTTCGACACGCAGGCAGTGTTGATATCTCTTGTCGCTCATATTTGACTGGACATAAGACAACAACTCTTCTCTTGTCATTGTGGTATAAGGTTCAAAGCTCTTTACTTCGCTCATTCTAAATACAACCCCTTTTCTGCGATATAGGCTTCCACTAATTCTGGTACCAAATATTTAATACTTTGTTGGAACAGAACATTTTTACGGATTTGTGTCGAACTAATATCCATCTTCGGTGCTGTAATCCATAGGACTGGATATGGCGTTTCTTTTTCATATCTTGGACGTTCAACCCCGACAAATTGTACTTCATGAACTAATTCATCCACTCTATGCCATGTCGGTAAATAATCCACCATATCTCCACCGATGATAAAGTAATATTCCGTATTTGGATTTTGTCTCTTTAAGAGTTGAATCGTGTCATACGTATAACTCTTCTCATTACGCTCGAGTTCAATCGTCTCAATATCAAAATAAATATTATCTTGAATCGCAAGGCGTGTCATTTCCACACGGGTATTCGCATCAATGGTCTTTTTCTCATCCACATGCGGTGGAATATGACTTGGTAAAAAGTAAACCTTGTCTAAGCCTAATTGTACACGTGCTTGTTCAGCCATAATTAAATGTGCAATATGTGGCGGATTGAAACTACCTCCGATAAGCCCTACGCGTTCTACCGGCATTTCTTCACCGAATTTTTCAGTTTTGTTTAATGTCTCAGAAAAAATATTGAGTTCAGCAACCATCGTCTATCGACCTCTTTTTTTGAATTCTGCAAATCGTGCTGAAAGATCTCTATGTTTTGGATTTCGAGCTTCTTTATATAACACAATCGTATGCCCAATCACTTGAATGATAGTACTTCCTGTCGCCTCAGCAATTGTTTCGGCAGCTTCTTGTGGTTCCTCTAATGTGTTTTGTAATAAAGTCACTTTAATCAATTCACGTTTCTCAACAGCATTTTGAATTTGATGAATCATCTCTTCACTTAGTCCGCTTTTCCCAATTTGGAAGATTGGCTTCAACGAATGTGCTTCTTTTTTGAAGAACTGTCTTTCTTTCCCTTTTAATTCCATGAAAGCTCTCCTTTCTTTAAATAATCGATTGACGTTGAATCACGTCGACTTCTTTTGGACTCCATACAGATACCGTACCTGGTTTTTGAATCGTTACCCAACCAAGGCCTGCAATCACTAAGTCCGTTTTTTCTTTAATCGTAAATGTCTTCTTCACTAATTTTGGATACAACTTCATATTGTCTCCTGTTGGCGGCGTTAGAAGTGTTCCAGCATGTTTTCCATAAAACTCAGTCGCCTTCTCCAACTTCGTACGATGCAAGTCGATAGTTTGCGGTGTATAGAAAGTAAATGAATTACGTTCTCCTTGTTCGTAATCGACACGAATCAAGCCACCTATAAAAATTGTTTGCTCGCTATTTAATTGGAAGGTCTTCGGTTGTAACTCTTTTTGCGGTAAGACTTTCTTCATTTCTTTTTCCGCTAAGTAGTGTGTAATTTGATGCCGGTGAATAATCCCTGGTGTATCCACCAATGAAGAATGTTCATCAAATGGAATATCAATTTGTCCAAGAGTTGTTCCTGGATATTGAGAGGTTGTAATCACTTCTCCTGTTTCACCAATACTTTGAATCAACTTATTAATCAGTGTTGATTTTCCTACATTCGTTACCCCTACGACATACGCATCCTTACCTTTACGGTATTCGTTAATCTTCTCTAGCAATTCGTCAATTTTAATCCGTTTATGACCGCTCACAAGAAGGGTATCGACTGGTTTAATTCCGTACTCTTTTGCATGACGTTCAATCCACGCTTTCAGACGATTACGATTCACCGATTTTGGATATAAGTCTACTTTGTTGGCTACGAATAAAATCGGGTTATCCCCAACAAAACGTTTCAAGCCAGAAATCATGCTTCCATATAAGTCGAATAAATCAACCACAAACACAACTAGCGCATCTTCATCGGCGATACTACTTAACATCTTTAAGAAATCATCGTCTGTTAGAGATGCCGGTTGCAACTCATTATAATTACGTAGTCTAAAACAGCGTTGGCAATAGAGAGGGCCTTCACTTTCCAGCATTTTATTTAATGCACTTTGCGGAGTGTACCCCGTTCCTTTTGGATCTTCCGTTTGGATTGTTGCTCCACATCCAATACATACATACTGTTCCATGATTAATCCTCCTCCCATTTCTTATGATAGCACGCGCCTTGTGTTACTACAAAAATTCCTTTTTCAAAGAAACGATTGATTTTTGTTTTCCAAGCATCGCTCTCTTTTCTAGGTTTTACGATAATGGTTCTAACTCCAAATGTATTCGCCCCTAGAATATCTGTTAATAGTTGGTCCCCCACCATGACTGTTTTTGATTTATCAAAACCCAGTAATTGTTGTGCCGATTTGAACCCTTTGTGCAGTGGTTTCAAACCAGGATACACATACGGAACATCCAACTGAGTTGCGGCATCTTTGATACGATGTTCATTATTATTCGACACAAGAACAATCTTGATGCCTGCTTCTTTTAATGAACGTACCCAGGTAAGTAAGTTATCATCAATTTTTTTTTCGTCCCAGCCAATCAGCGTATTATCTAAATCGGTTAAGACAACCTCGATTCCATTTTCTTGTAAGAAAGAAAGTGTAATCTCTTGAAAGGTCTTTTTAAACCACGTTGGTTTGAATAGTGCCATAGTTCTCCTTCTACTTTACATAAACGCCTTGTGCATCAATTTCAAGCACACGAATCTTGCAATCTTTCAGCGTTGTTTCTAAATACTTTTCTAATGTTTGTACAAAACGATCGACTTGTTCTTTATGAACAAACGTCATCACTGTTGGGCCAGCTCCACTTAGGTAAGTCCCGTGTGTATCCAGACCTTCATCTTGGGTAATCCTACGAACCTCTTCCATCCAAGGAACGAGCGTTGAACGATACGTTTCATGGAATAAGTCTTTCTCAACAATTGAAGAAATGACTTTCCAATCTTCGACCATTAATCCAGCTACCAACACATTACTACGGCTACTTGCTTCTACTGCCACGCCGTATGCTAGCGAACTTGGCAGTACGCCACGGCTCTTCTTCGTTGATAATTGAACGTTTGGAATGACAGCGACCATTGCAATCGGTTCCTCCACATTCTTATGAACCGTCAATACTTCTTGTGTGTGGTGATCATACGTAGCGACTACGACACCTCCTAAGATTGCTGGGGCGACATTGTCAGGATGTCCTTCAAAAAAGGTTGCCCATTTGACTTTTTCGTCGTTTGTTAACTGTAGGTCGCCTAATACATTGGCTAATTCGATTCCGGCAACAATCGCGCTCGAACTACTTCCAAGTCCTCTTGTTAAAGGAATCTCACTTTCGCATACGAGTTTATGCGGTGCTAATGTTGAGCAAACTTTTAGAGCAGTCTCGATAATTAAGTTTTCTTCATTTGTAGGAATTTCTTCTCCAAACGGATGTGTAATTACCCATTCGCTAGATGCTTCTCCTAAGTGAAGTGTTAAATATAAATTCACTGCAATCCCAAGCGAATCGAAGCCTAGTCCGATATTGGCTGAAGTTGCTGGAACTTTAATTGTTAATGCCATTATGCTTCCTCCAAGATTGGATAAATAGCGACTTCATTTAAGTTTGAGAATGCTTCTTTCACTTTGGCTAACTCACTAGCTGTTAAAGCTGTATAACGAACCCCGAATTCACCTTCACTGTTTGCTACAATTTCTCCATTGAACGGAGCTTCTTCCAAGTTTCCTTTTCCATAGACGAAATAAGAACTTGTTGCTACTTCTGAACTGAATCCCACTAATGGGCTGTCTACACGGCCAAATGTTTCCACCGCACTACCGTTACCTTTACGGCGAAGTACTTCCACTACGTCTGCTAAGACACTTGTTGCTGTTGGAAGGGAGCCAGCTCCTTTTCCGTAGAATAAAACTTCATCCACTGCGTTTCCTGTTACAGAAATCGCATTGTTTTCATAATGCACTTGCGCTAATAAATGAGTTGCTGGTACAAAAGTAGGTGCTACTTCAAGAGAAACTTTTTCGCCGCCGCTAAGTGCTTTAGCTAGCAGTTTAATTGCATACCCATGTTCAGAAGCCATCTTCATATGAGATGTTGTGACTCCAGAAATTCCCGTTTTAGCCACTTCATCAAAAGTAACATTTACGCCAAAAGCTAAACGCGTTAAAATCATTAATTTATAAGCTGCATCGTGACCTTCCACATCGCTTGTTGGATCCGCTTCAGCAAATCCTTTTTCTTGAGCAATCTTCAGTGCTGCTTCGTAGCTGAGCCCTTCTTTTTCCATTGAGCTTAAAATAAAGTTTGTTGTCCCATTAACGATACCAACGATGGATTTCACTTCATTCGTTTCAAAATGTTGCACCATCGGACGCAAAACTGGAATTCCACCGCCAACACTTGCTTCATAGTACAAGTACACATCTTCAAGTTTAGCTAGGGTTGTCAATTCACCCCCGTGAACGGCAATTAGATTTTTATTGGCTGTTACAACTGATTTTTTCGCTAATAAGCAAGCTTTCACATAATCATATGCGGTTGTGATTCCGCCCATCACTTCAACTACTAATTCGATTTCTGGGTCCTTAGTGATATCGTTAATATTGTTTGTAAATACAACATCTGTTTGTTGCATCAATTCTGGTTCACGAACTAAAGCCGTCTTAATCTCGATTTCTTCTGGAAGTACTCTCTGTAATTTTTCTACATTTGTTTTCAAAATATTATAAACACCGCTACCAACAGTGCCAAATCCTAATAGCGCAATTTTCATTTATTTCAATCCTCATCTAATATATTGAAAAGCCACAGCACAGACACTCTGCGCCGTGGCTTTACTCACAGTTATTATTTTAATCTTGTAACATTTCAAAAATTTCAATTGTCACTAAATCAATATCATCAAATTGGAATGTTTGATTTGTTTCTACATCTACTAATTCAAAATTACTTGTTTCTTGATTAAAAGTAACGATAACTTTTTCAACGCCATCTTTTTCGAAGCGACGCACCTCGATATCTGAATCTTGTGCCGCCATTGTTTGTAAACGTTGGACAATTGCAACTAATTGTGAAGGTTTCATATAATTACTACCCCTTTCAAACTTTCTTTCATTATTCTACCATAAAATCCATCTCTGATAGTAAGAATAACCATCCTTTTAAGAGATTTTTATTCAGTTGGTAGATTCCAATATAATTTAATTAAAGCTTGGGTACCATCATCTGCAAAACCATCATCACAAAGGGTTTCGTAGAGTTTTTTCGCTTGTAAAGTGGCTGGTAAAAATAGACGCATTCTCTCTGCTTCATCAAGTGCAATTCCTAAATCTTTAAGGAAATGTTTTGCAAAGAATCCTGGCGAATAATCTTCTTTTAAAATACGAGGTCCATAATTTGAAAGTGACCAGTTAGCCGCACTTCCTGCACCAACTGTTTGTAATACCTTATCCAAATCTAAGCCTGCCGCTTTTGCATAAACAATCATCTCTGTTAACCCTGTCATCGTTCCTGCAATCATAATTTGATTAGCCATCTTTGTATGTTGCCCAGCACCTGCACTTCCTTGTAACGTAATCGTCTTAGAGAAACAATCTAATACTGGATATACTTTTTCTAATGTTTCCTCTGTCCCACCAACCATTGTAGAGAGAGTTCCGTTTTTTGCACCAAGGTCGCCGCCTGAAACTGGTGCGTCTAGCGATTCCCACGAACGACTAGTAGCTTCTTCTGCGATGCGCTTAGCAAGAGTTGGGGTACTTGTTGTAAGGTCTATCACAACAAGATGCTCTTTCGTAGACTTGAAGATTCCTTTTTCTCCGAAGTACACTTCTTCCACATCTTTTGGATAGCCTACGATTGTTAAGACTACATCCGCTTGATTAGCAACTTCAGTAGGCGTATTCGCCCAAGTTGCTCCCTCTTCAAGAAGATCTAATGCTCTTTCTTTTGTACGATTGTACACTACAACATTATATTTTTTTAGCAAATGGCGAATCATGGATTTCCCCATCACGCCAGTTCCAACAAAGCCTACTGTATTAATTTTCATTTTTTTCATCCTTTAACTCACTTGTTGATAAACGTAAAAATTTCATCAGATTCATAATATTATGCGAATGTTCTTGATTCCATTGATATCCATTAATCGCAGCTTCGTAGAAATCTACAATTCTTTCTCCAAATGTTTCAGAAGAAATTTCTGATAACAATTGATCTTGTAATGCTGATACTTCGGCTTCATTGACTAATTGGTTTTCAATATAGTCTAAAATACAATTCGCGATATCCGCATCGGTTTCAAATAACATTCCTAAAGCATCTGCTGTAATAAGACTACTTAAATAATCATTCTTCTTAGCGATGACTGGAACACGGTTAACAAGTGCCTCTAGGTACGTTAATCCTTGACTTTCTGATTCAGAAGCATTCACGTAAAGATCTGCCATTTGATAGTACTTATAAACTATTTCATTCTTGATTTCGCCCACAAATTGAACAAAATCGTTCATGCCAAGTTCTGCCACTTGTGCTTCGAGTTTCTCTCTTTCAGGTCCTCCACCAGCAATACATAAGCGTACATTTGGCTTACTTGTTACAATGGCTGGTAACGCAGCAATCACAGCAGCGATATTCTTTTCTTGAGATAAACGGCTGAGTGATAGTAACACTACTTCATCATCTGAATAGCCAAGATTCCTTCTTAACGCAATGGAAATTTCTGGTTCTTGCGGAGGAACAACGACCCCCGTTGGAATCACTCGAACTTCCTGAAGTACTCCATATTCAAGTAGCTTATCTTTTGTCATTTGACTAGGAGCAACTACTCCACTTGTTTGATTACAAAACGCTTTAGAGATATACGCCACATGACTTGGACGTAGCACTTTGCCTTTTGCAATATAGTGTAAATATTTTTCATACATTGTATGGTACGTATGAATTGTTGGAATCTTCAACATAGCAGCAATTAGTTTACCTGCCAACCCCAGACTAAATTCAGTCTGCGTATGAATGATATCCAATTCATTTTCTTTCGCAATTCGGTAAGCCTTTCCCAGACCTTGAATCGCAACTCGACGATCTTTGAACGCAAAAAACGGGACACTCCCTAATCGTACAATATTTTCTTCTGGCTCAGTTACTTTTGGATCAGTAGTTGTAAAAATAATAACCTTATGTCCTTGTCTTTCTAAATCTTCTTTTAGTACTCGAATTGAAGTAGCAACCCCACTCACTTGCGGAAAGAACGTATCTGTAAATATACCGATTCGCATACTTACCTCCTTAATTTGAAATATAAATATTTCTACTATCTCTTCTATTATAAACGATACAAACAGTAGTGTCACTATAAGGGGCTATTTATAAGAGAATATTCGGTATATTTTCCTATTTAGACACAAAAAAGCTCAACGATTAACGTTGAGCTTCAACCGATACCGGCGGCCGGGGTCGAACCGGCACGCACTGGATTTTGAGTTTTGTAACCAGAGAAATATAAAAATAAAAACCTTGATTTAATAGTTTTATTTTAATGAATACTTATTTAATTCTATTTGAAATTTATTGTTTTAATTTTTAGAAACTCTTATTTAAATCAACATTCAGTTTAAACCAACAATACACATGATTTTTTTCAAAATAGTATACTTATACCGATAAGCAAGCATATCTGAATTCCCATTAAACCCATTATAATGAAAAGTATGTTCACCAATCTCTCCATTACTAGTTTTCCACCTTATTCTTAAATGAGGAGCCCCTTCAGGTAATATTGTAGTAATTATTATGCAAGAATGGTTTCTTATAAACTTATTGGTTTCTCTAACTACCTCTATTTCTTTAGCATTTTTGCCATATTTAATTTCTATAAAATCTAGATTTATGATATCAACATTTTCAGGATATAGCACAAAATACTCTTTAAATGTAGCGTCTTTTATATCATCAAAATTTTGAATAAAACTATAATTTTTGTTCAAAGAATCTAAATCTTCTAGTCTTATTCTTTTAATTTTTACATTATCTGAATAACCGTTATTATTAAAACTAATTTTTAAAATCACTCCGATAAAACTAATAATCTGTATAATCCTTAAAGTCCAATCTATAAACAGCGTAAAATTAGAATTTTCCATTTTCCCCTCCAAATTGCTAACTTAGATTAAATAAACATTCTATTCATTACTTTCAAAAAAAGGTGGTTTGCGAATGCTTTTAGGATTTTTAAATCTCATAGTAATGTATTCCTGTTCTTCTTCCGTAAATGGTTGATTAGATATCACAAAATAATTAGCCGTATTAATTGTTGCTTTATTTAAAAAATCAACTTTATTATCTGTGAGTAATAACGTTGGTTCTTCAAATTGATATTTATTTTTATCAAGAAATTCAATACAAATATTGGGATGAATAGGTAGAATAAACTGTCTAAAATCATCATTTCCTGTAACAGGATTATCACTCGTAATTAAATTTTTGTCAGTCAAAGCAATATAAAAATCCATTTCATCTGGTCTTTCAAATAATTGGAATAGATTTTCAAGATTATTTTCCGCCTTAAATATACGGTTAAAATCATCAATAGCCACTTCATTAGTTTTTATTTCTTCGAGCTCTAAAGGAAACTTCCTTGGACTGAAAACTAGTGGATTCTTTAAATGATTCATTAAGTTAATTCTACCAGCATCCGTTCTTATAGCTTGAAGACACATAAACTTATAAATAAAATCCTGATTTTCTTTCGAAGTTACTAGTATTTTTTTCCCAATATTATTAATAATATTTTCTAAAATAGCACTCATCTTAGCTTCATATTTAGAAAATTTATTTTCTAAAATATTATCAACAATATTATTAGTCTCATATGTGTTATTTGACGCGCATAGTTTCTCATATGACATTTTTCTAAATACTTTACCTTGCCTTATATAAACATATACTTTATTATCTTCATCTGCAAAATACTTCAATAAACTTCTTGGATAATAATGTTGCTTCTTAGTAACCATTTTTTCTCACTTCCTTAATAATAGTTAGTTCCATAAAATAAAATCCCTAATTCAATTTATCATACTAAATGCATTTTCAACTTTCGCATTTTCTACTTTTAATTTTGAAGTATCTTCTTTACAACCTACTAAAAAAAGCCGATACAAAAAGAGTCAAAATAACTGCCAATTTATTTCTCATATCTATCTCCTTTATTATTTTTATTTAAAATCACCATAACATAAAGAGCAAGAATTATCATTTATTATTTGAATATTTATTATGATAAAATATAATTAGAAGATTTTAGTAACTTTTTGTTTTCAATAATTTAAAAATAAAAAAAGACAAGGCCTTAAAACCTTGTCTTTACGTATATACCGGCGGCCGGGGTCGAACCGGCACGCCCTCGCGGGCACTGGATTTTGAGTCCAGCGCGTCTGCCAATTCCGCCACGCCGGCATATCAGGAAGGCGGTAACCGGATTTGAACCGGTGATGAAGGTTTTGCAGACCTCTGCCTTACCACTTGGCTATACCGCCATCAAACTATAAAAAAACTGGGGTAGCTGGATTCGAACCAACGAATGACGGAGTCAAAGTCCGTTGCCTTACCGCTTGGCTATACCCCAAGATAGGCGACCGAGGGGAATCGAACCCCCGAATGTCGGTGCCACAAACCGATGCGTTAACCACTTCGCCACGGTCGCCATAATATTAAAGTAACAGGGGTAGCAGGAATCGAACCCACACTAACGGTTTTGGAGACCGCTGTTCTACCTTTAAACTATACCCCTAAATAGTTTGAAATTCAACTCCAAAAAATGGAGGGGGGCAGATTCGAACTGCCGAACCCGAAGGAGCGGATTTACAGTCCGCCGCGTTTAGCCACTTCGCTACCCCTCCATATGGCTCGGGACAGAATCGAACTGCCGACACCTTGAGCTTCAATCAAGTGCTCTACCAACTGAGCTACCGAGCCTAGCGAATATTATATTCATCTAACGGTCCCGACGGGAATCGAACCCGCGATCTCCTGCGTGACAGGCAGGCATGTTAACCCCTACACCACGGAACCTAATTGCGGGAGTAGGACTCGAACCTACGACCTTCGGGTTATGAGCCCGACGAGCTGCCAACTGCTCCACCCCGCGATAATATTAAGGAGGATAAGGGATTCGAACCCTTGCACGCTTTTACACGCCTGACGGTTTTCAAGACCGTTCCCTTCAGCCGGACTTGGGTAATCCTCCATAAAAAAATAATGACCCGTACGGGACTCGAACCCGTGTTACCGCCGTGAAAGGGCGGTGTCTTAACCGCTTGACCAACGGGCCATAGTAACAAAAACAATCATACAAATGGAGAGTAAGGGATTCGAACCCTTGAGACAGGGTTAACCGTCTACACGATTTCCAATCGTGCTCCTTCGGCCAGCTCGGACAACTCTCCGAGTTTCCAAACATTTATATGAATGAACTCCGCCAGTAGGACTCGAACCTACGACATCATGATTAACAGTCATGCGCTA
>NZ_DBHISP010000011.1:0-28494 GCF_057274575.1 Granulicatella sp.
TATGGTGAAGACGCAGACGCAAGCGAAGTGGAAGAAATCACTGAAGCTGTAGAAGTGAAATACCCTGATGTAGAGGTTGAAGTTCACGAAGGAAATCAACCAGTATACACTTACTTATTATCTGTGGAATAATATAATAAAAAAGAGTACTGATATCCTTCCGGATTACTTTGAATCCTTGCGGATTTTTCCATAAAAACTATAATGGGGCACCGGTTCGAGCCGAAGTCTCTCACCTTTAAAGCCTCAAAGAGGGCGTAGGGAATGAAATTCCTTACGCCCTCTTATTCGTTTTAATGCGATTCCCCATTACAGTTATTATGGAATCCGCATGATTCCCCGTAATCCTCCAGGATTTTTATTCAACAATAAGTAAGTGTAACTAGTTGGTTTTGGTGCTCACATCAGGGTATTTCGCTGGGCAGCTAGTGCTTTCTAAATTACGCTTGCTTCTGAGTCTTCACTCGCCTCCAAATGGGAAAAAGGGAACTGAGTGAGTGCTCCTCAAAAATCGTAGTGCTGCAAGGGCAAGCTCTGTATTTGGTGGGACGCACATATAAAATCACAGCACTGTAAAGGATGAGGAGAGAGGAAGGAAAGTTGAAGGAGCGAATATTCTTTTGGGCTTTGCTCGATGTAGACTGGGAAGACTGCACTTTGTGGAAGGCGCATCCAAACTCCCTGCACTGTAAAGGGTGAGGAGGGAGGAAGGAAAGTTGAAGAAGTGAAGATTCTTTAGGATTTCATCGGAATCACAGTACCGAGTAAGCAACCAATGTGAATTAGCGAGGTTTAGGAATTTATTCCTTAGCCTCGCTTTGAAACTTGGTAACCCTGAGACGAAGACTCAGGGAGGTGCCGGATTTGTGATGCCGATGGATAAATCCTAAAGAGAATCTTCACGACTGTTGTAACTTTCCTTCCCCTTGACGATTAAACGGGACTTGAATTACACTTATTAAAGTAGAAAGGATGTGATTGGATGAATGAAGTCTTTCAAAGTGTGCAAGTCTTGCCAGGCGTTGGACCAAAACGATTAGAGCCATTAGCCGAGCTTGGAATCGAAACAGTTTATGACCTGTTAACGCATTTTCCGTTTCGTTATGAAGATATTCAAATTCGTGATGTAAATACCATCATGGACCAAGAGAAAGTCACGTTAAAAGGGCTAGTAGCGACGCAACCGGTTGTCAGCTACTACGGCTTCAAGAAGAATCGGTTAGCGTTTCGCATGGCGATTGACCAGCAAGTCATCCAAGTTGCGTTCTTTAATCAACCGTATTTAAAAGATAAAGTGGTTCAAGGCGAAGAGATTGCTATCTACGGGAAATGGGATGCAAAGCGTTCTACCTTGATGGGGATGAAAATCTTATCGAACCGAAATGTGGAGGATGAAGAAGGAGACCAAGTAGAGGCGGTTTATCGCACGAATAAATCGCTAAAGCAGGCGACGATATTGAAACTTGTTCAAACGGCGATGGATCGTTTTGAAGATAAAATTCCAGAAGTACTACCAGGGGAGTTGACGGCGTCGCACCATCTGATGGGGCATAGAGATGCTGTACGGGCAATGCATTTTCCAAAAGATGAACTGGAAAGACAGAGTGCGCAATACCAACTCGTCTACCAGGAGCTCTTCTTATATCAACTGCGCTTGCAATGGATGCGTCAGAAGCGCCATCAGCAAACAAAAGGGCAAGCGGTGTTGTATGATAATGCCGCGTTGAAGGCGTTTATTCAGACGTTGCCGTTTGAACTCACCGATGGGCAAAAGAAAGTCGTGAATGAGATTTGCTTTGACCTGCGTGCGCCTTATGAGATGAATCGTCTCTTGCAAGGGGATGTAGGGAGCGGGAAGACGATTGTGGCGACGATTGCCATGGTCGCAACGGCTCTGACAGGCAAGCAAGCAGCCCTTATGGTTCCTACAGAAATATTGGCAGAACAACATATGCTGACGATAGAAAAACTCCTTCAAGGGACATCTTTGAAAGCAGTGTTGTTAACCGGAAGTATGAATCGTTCGCAGAAGAAACGAAAAGAGTTACTCGCAACGATTGAGAGTGGTGAGGCAAACCTCGTTATCGGGACTCATGCCTTGTTCCAACAAGATGTGAACTTTAAAGACTTAGCTTTTGTTGTCATCGATGAGCAGCATCGTTTCGGGGTGCAGCAACGTCAGGCGCTGGCTGGAAAAGGAGCTGGCGTGAATGTGCTTCAAATGACGGCAACGCCAATTCCAAGAACACTTGCCATTACAGCTT
Source organism: Granulicatella sp. (assembly GCF_057274575.1). Lineage (NCBI taxonomy): Bacteria > Bacillati > Bacillota > Bacilli > Lactobacillales > Carnobacteriaceae > Granulicatella > Granulicatella sp. Next base: position 2,265 of record NZ_DBHISP010000011.1, read on the forward strand.
TTGGGGAAATGGATACGTCCATCCTCGGTGAGATTCCTCGTGGTCGTCAGCCGATCAAAACGACTTGGGTTCGTGAGCAGGAAATGGAACAAATTTTTGACTTCGTGGAGCGACAAATTCAAAAAGGGCGCCAAGCCTATATGATTTCGCCTTTAATCGAAGAGTCGGAACATCTCGATGTGCAAAACGCTGAAGAGATTTACCGTATGATTTCAGCGCATTTCTCAGACCGCGTGAAAGTGGGGCTCTTGCATGGGAAAATGCCAGCTGACGAAAAAGAAGCGGTGATGGCTGATTTTAAAGCGAATCACTTACAAGTACTTGTCTCAACGACGGTCATCGAAGTTGGGGTGGACGTGCCAAATGCTACAGTGATGGTCATTCTGGATGCGGACCGATTTGGATTAGCGCAACTCCACCAACTGCGTGGACGTGTTGGTCGTGGCCAACATGCTTCAACGTGTATTCTAGTGGCGAGTCCAAAAACCGAAAATGGGAAAGAGCGAATGCGCATTATGTGCGAGTCGACAGATGGATTTTATCTCAGTCAAAAAGACTTGGAACTACGTGGTTCTGGGGATATATTTGGCGTGAAACAGTCCGGTATTCCAGACTTTAAGATTGCCGATTTAATACGAGATTATGATATACTAGAACAAGCACGTAAAGATGCGATCCTTTATGCCTCGGAAGATCCAGCAGGAGAAAAAACCGAGACAAAACGCATGAAGGCATTTATCGAACAAACAACGAAAGAAATCAATGGATAACTTCAGGGCCACGTGGCTAGAAGAGGAGGAACAACAATGGTAAGAATTGCAATTGACGCGATGGGTGGAGATAACGCTCCTAAAGAAATCGTCCAAGGGGTCGTCCTTGCAGCAAAGGAAATGCCAAATGTCGAGTTTCAATTATATGGAGACGAAGCAAAAGTGAACGCCTGCTTGGAAGAATCTCTTCCAAATATTCGCGTGATTCACTGTTCAGAAAAAATCAACTCTGATGACGAACCGGTTAAAGCGATTCGTTCGAAGAAAGACGCTTCAATGGTCGTTGCTGCTAAAGCTGTTAAAGAAGGGGAAGCCGACGCGCTCTTCTCTTGCGGAAATACAGGGGCTCTTCTAACGGCTGGTTTATTAGTGGTTGGCCGTATTAAAGGAATCGATCGTCCAGGACTGATGCCAGTGTTGCCTGTTCTTGGAAAAGAAAATCGTCAATTTATTATGATGGACGTTGGTGCGAACGCGGAATGTAAACCAAAGAATGTTCACCAATTCGGTATTCTAGGAAGCTATTATTCTAAATACGTTCTTGGTTACGAGAACCCAACAGTCGGCTTATTAAATAATGGAGCTGAAGAAGGAAAAGGGAACGAACTTGCAAAAGAAGTTTACGGACTCTTGAAAGAAGACGATAGCTTAAACTTCGTCGGGAACGTGGAAGCTCGTGACATCTTAACAGGTGCTGCGGATGTCGTGGTGACAGACGGATTTACTGGAAACGCCGTATTGAAAACAATCGAAGGAACAGCGCTTGCGATGATGGGTCTTCTAAAAGAAGGAATCAAGGGGCAAGGAATCCAAGGAAAACTTGGAGCGCTCTTACTCAAGAATACCTTCTACGGATTAAAGAATACATTGGACTACTCACAATTTGGGGGTGCGGTGCTCTTTGGTCTTAAAGGAGCAGTTGTGAAATCACACGGTTCTTCAAAATCAGACAGCGTGTACCATGCCATGAAACAAATCGACACAATCGTATCCAGTGGAGTTATCAACGACTTAGTAGCTCACTTTGAACAAACAGCGGAATAAAGAATGAAGCTCTCTTTCAGATTGGAAGAGAGCTTTTTTATAGAAAATTATAAATTTCATAAAACTGCAATAAATTCTTAGGAATTCTCACAAAAAAAGGGTACAATGGGAAAGTACAAAATGTTGCAAATGCAACTAAAGGAGGAAAGTCTATGTTCAAAGAAGTGAACGAGCAAATTTTAAAATTAATTGAGAAAAATAGTCGTTTAACTCCAGAAGAAATTGCCTCTCTATTAGAAATGGATGTGGAAGAAGTCACACGCCGTATTAAAGAGATGGAAGAAGCTAAAATTATTTGTGGCTACCACACTTTAATCAACTGGGAAAAAACTGATAATGTCAATGTATCAGCGATTATCGAATTAAAAGTAAATCCTCAAAAAGGGAAAGGGTTCGACCGTATTGCGGAAAAAATCTATCATTTCCCAGAAGTAGAAGCTGTGTACTTAATGTCAGGCGGATATGATTTCATGGTGCAATTAAAGAAAGCACCAATGCGTGAAATCGCAAACTTCGTATCTTCACGTCTTTCAGTGATTGAAGAAGTACAATCTACTAAAACACATGTTGTATTAAAACAATACAAAGATCACGGCACTATGTTTGTCGGTAAAGCAGATGATAAACGTCAGGTGGTTACTCCATGAATTTAGAAAATATGTTAAATAATAAAATTAAGGACTTGAAACCTTCAGGAATTCGTCGTTTCTTTGATATGGCGAGTGAATACAAGGATATTGTTTCCCTAGGGGTTGGAGAGCCTGATTTTGATACGCCTTGGCATATTCGTCAAGAAGCGATTAAAGCGTTGCAAGAAGGCCGTACATTCTATACAGCCAATGCAGGGTTAAAAGAGCTTCGTGAAGAAGTATGTATTTTTACAGAAGGTCGTCATGGAGTAAAATATGATCCAATGCATGAATGTGTCATCACTGTTGGGGGAAGTGAAGCCGTTGATATTTCAATGCGTGTGCTTTTAAACCCAGGGGATGAAGTGATTATTTGTGACCCGGGTTATGTTTCTTATGTCCCAGCGGTTACAATGGCCGACGGAACTCCTGTGATTCTTCCGTTAAAAGAGGAAAATCAATTCCGTTTAACACCTGAAGATTTAGAAGCAGTGATTACACCGAAGACAAAAGCGATTCTAATGAACTTCCCAAATAACCCAACCGGGGCAATTATGGAACGTGAAGATTTAGAAGCGGTTTGCGATGTGTTAAAACGTCATGATATTATCGTTGTCTCAGACGAGTTATATGGAGAATTAACATACACAGGAAAACCTCACGTTTCCGTTGTGGAAATTGAGGGTATGCGTGACCGTACAATTTTAATCGGAGGATTCTCAAAAGCATTTGCGATGACGGGATGGAGACTTGGGTATGCCTTAGCTCCAGCGCCTATCATGGAACAAATGTACAAAATTCACCAATTTGCGATTATGTCTGCGCCAACGCTTAGCCAATATGCGGGTGTGGATGCGCTTCGTAATTCTGAAGAGGACATTGTTGAGATGCGCGAAAGCTACAACCAACGTCGCCGTTACTTGGTGAAACGTTTTAAAGACTTAGGGATTCCTTGCTTTGAGCCATTTGGAGCTTTCTACATCTTCCCAAACATTTCTCAATTTGGATTAAGTTCAGAAGAATTTGCTATGCGCTTGGTAGAAGAAGAACGTTTAGCCGTTGTGCCAGGAACCGCTTTTGGGGAATCTGGTGAAGGCTTCCTACGGATTTCTTATGCATATTCGATTGAAGATTTGAAGACAGCGTTAGATCGCATCGAGCACTTCATTACGAAGTTAAGAAATGAAAAATAGAGATTAAAATAAACTACAACTACACCACTTTTGGAGTCGTTTAAATCGATTCCCTAAGAGGCGTAGTTGTATTTTTAATTTTGATTAAAATATGATTAAAATTTAATTGATAAAAGAAAGATCCTATGCTACACTATGCTTACTTAAAGGAAAGGAGACAACGCTTGAAAGAACGTTTTACAAAGTTTATTGATACCATAATTGCACTCGATAAAGGCGATCATACATTAACGGACAAACAATGGATGAAAAAGCAAAAATGGATGTTCGTCTTGAAGTTTTTTTGGGTGATTGTGCTAGTAGCGACCTTTCTTCTAGCCGTTAATGTCTCCGTGAGTTACTTTGTTTATTTCTTCTATTTTGCTGGAGTTCTCTATGTACTCACTAAAGTACTCGAGTTTTGTATCCAACGAAGAATGACACAATTAGCTAAGGAGGAATAGAACAATCCAATGAGAATTATTTATTTTGTGATAGCCTGGGTTTCATTAGCAATAGGGTTATTAGGAATTGTCCTTCCGGTACTTCCAACAACTCCCTTTCTTTTGTTAACCGTATTTTGTTTCTCAAAGAGTTCAAGGCGCTTTGAAGAATGGTTTCAAAAAACTAAGTTATACCAGCTTTATGTCGCAGATTACCGTGAGACGAAGTCAATTGCGCGTAGTCGTAAAAAGAAAATTATTATTTATATCTATATTTTAATGGCCATTTCTATTTACTTTGCTCCAATTATTTGGGTGAAAATTGGACTTGGCGCGTTGACAGTATTTATTACTTACTATCTATTTTGGGTGATTCCGGATAAGAAATAGGAGGGATTCAGATGGTTGAGAAGTTTAAGGCGTTAATAGAAGATTATAAAGTAACAAGAAATGAAAACGAAGATTTTGTCTGGTGGTATGTGCAACGAGTAGCCCCATTTAATTTACGCTACGTGATTGCAGTAGTGCTAATTTTATGCATTGCGGCTATTTATTTTAATATTCAGTACGCGCTCACAACAGTGCTCATTTTATGGGTGATTGCAGTGACGATTACCATCGCAGAATGGGTTTATCGAAAACGAAAACGAAAACAATAATATGAGAACCAAAAGAATCTAGTTTACGCTAGGTTCTTTTTTTTACCTATCATTAGGAAGAAATTAAGGAAAAAAATAGAGAGGAGCCCTTTGAGAAAAAGTGCGAATAGGGCTATAATTTAAGTGTAGAAATAAAGTAAATGGAGGTAATTGTTATGAGATTTGACCAAGAACATGATTCATGTACAACCATTCTTGTTGGAAAGAAAGCTAGCTATGACGGTTCCACGCTTGTAGCCCGTACGGAAGATTCATGTAATGGAGAGTTTACTCCAAAAAAATTCATTGTCGTTCGTCCAGAAGACCAACCACGTCACTATAAAGCAGTGATTTCAGGCTTTGAAACAGACTTACCCGATAATCCAGTTCGCTATACAGCCATGCCAAACGCCATCAATAATGAAGGGATTTGGGGAGCAGCCGGGATTAACGCCTATAATGTTGCTGTCAGTACGACAGAGACGATTTCGACGAATCCGCGTGTGTTAGGAGCAGATCCACTAGTTGAAACAGGGATTGGAGAAGAAGATATCTTCACTCTCGTACTACCTTATATTCAAACGGCGCGCGAAGGGGTCGAACGTCTTGGACATTTCCTGGAAACAGCAGGAACCTATGAATCAAACGGGATTGCGATTTCCGATGTGAATGAAATTTGGTGGTTAGAGTCTATCGGGGGACATCACTGGATGGCTCGCCGCGTACCCGATGATGCGTATGTCGTAAATCCAAACCAACTCGGCATCGATTTCTTTGATTTTGAAGACAAAGAAAACTTTATGTGCGACCCTGATTTGAAAGACTTTATGATTCGTCACCACCTCAATTTGAATTTTGACGGAGAATCATTCAATCCACGTTATGCATTTGGTTCACAACGAGATAAAGACCGTCTCTATAACACGCCTCGTGCTTGGGATATTCAACGCATGTTTAACCCTGAAGTGGAACAATCTCCAACAAGCTTTGAAATCCCTTGGGCGCGTGTTCCTTATCGCAAAATTACCGTTGAAGATGTGAAAGAATCGATGAGTACGCATTTCCAAATGACTCCTTATGATCCTTATGGAAATTTAGGCGATGGGAAGAGCAATCGTCGTTTCCGTACGGTAGGAATTAATCGTACGAGTCAAACGGCGATTCTACAAATTCGTCCAAATCGTCCTCATGATACAACAGGGATTCAATGGGTCTCTTATGGGTCAATGCCTTTTACGACGGCCGTTCCTTTCTTTACGCAAGTGGAAACAACTCCAGCGTACTTTGCCAACACTACAGCGAAGGTTTCAACGGATTCCTTCTACTGGTCAAGCCGATTAATTGCAGGACTTGCGGATGCGCATTACTTAGAACATCAAGCGGATATTGAAAGTTATCAAAAGAATACATTATCTCGTGGAGAAGCCATGATTGCCCAAGTAGATGCTCGTCTTGAAAAAGGAGAAGTAGTCGACTTCGAAGCGGAAAATCAACAAATGAGTGATTATATCGAAGAGAAGACAGCTGCATTACTCGATAAAGTATTGCTTCGTGCAAGTAATTTAATGGTCAACCACTATTCAGTGAGTGATTAATGGCAGGTTGGGTTTAGGAGGTTAGAACATGGAAGAAAAAAATGAAAAACAACTGAGTTGGCTGATGATAGCTCTCATTGCATTTAATTTTGTATGGGGGCTCGGGAACGTTGTCAATAACTTCGCCCAACAAGGGATTGTAGTCATTACATCGTGGTTGATTATTTTAGTGATTTACTTTATTCCGTATTCATTGATGGTTGGACAACTTGGTTCAACTTTCCAAGATAGTGAAGGGGGCGTCAGTGACTGGATTAAACATACGTCCACAAAGAAACTGGCTTATTTTGCCGCATGGACATTTTGGGTGGTTCAGATTCCTTATTTAGCGCAAAAACCACAGACGATTTTGATTGCGCTTGGTTGGGTATTCCAAGGACACTCAGGAATTGTGGGCGAGCTTCCCATTCCACTTCTTGTAACGATTAGTTTAGCTCTATTCCTCATCATTCTCTATATTTCAACCAAGGGAATACGTGCGTTGAAATTTTTAGGAACGATTGCAGGGACAGCGATGTTTGTGATGTCCATCTTGTTCATTTTATTAGCAGTTGGCGTTCCATTTATTAAGCCTGATTTGCAACTGGCAACAGCGAATATGGATAAGCTGGAAACGTATATTCCGAAATTCGACTTTTCGTATTTTACAACCATAGCTCTTCTTGTATTCTCGGTTGGAGGGGCAGAATGTATGTCTCCTTATGTTCATAAAATCAAGAATCCTGCCAAAGAGTTTCCAAAAGGAATGATTGCAATGGCGGTGATGGTTGGAATTTGTGCGGTCTTTGGTTCTCTTGCAATGGGAATGATTTTTGATAGCAACAATATTCCACAAGACTTGATGCGAAATGGGGCCTACCAAGCGTTTGCGGTACTTGGTAAACACTGGAATATTGGGAATGTACTTGTCACGATTTACGCATTGACGCAATTTATCGGGCAAACAGCGACATTGGCACTCTCTATTGATGCGCCACTTCAAATTTTCCTTGGTAGTGCTGACAAAGAATATATTCCTCGTTGGCTACGTGCGCGTACAAAGAATGGAACACTAAGAAATGGATATATTCTAACAGGGGTATTAACAGGTGCTTTGATTTTGATGCCAGTATTCGGTTTGAAAGAGATTGACACGGTTGTTGTTTGGATGACAAACTTGAACGCCATCGTGTCTCCAATGTGCTTCTTGTGGGTATTCGTCGCCTTTATGTTCTTGTATCGTCATTGGGACAGATATAAAAATGCCGAATATAAATACATTAGCAACAAGACACTCGGATTCTTAATGGGACTCTGGGGATTTGCCTTCACCGCATTTGCATGTATTCTCGGAATGGTGCCACAAGTGGATTATGCGCAAAATCCATCTGAATGGTGGTTTGTCTTAATTTCAAATATCATTATGCCATTTGCGCTTCTTGGACTCGGACTCATTCTTCCATGGATTGCACGAAGAGAACAAAAACAACATGCATAAAAATGAGTCTTAAAAAGTCCTCCTTCTACAAAAGGAGGGCTTTATTTTTTTAAATGTAATAGGGTGTCTAACTGACAATTTTACCGAAAAATGGTATAGTAATGAAGATAAATTTACTTGAAACGAGAGGTGCACCCCATGAAATTATTAACCGTTGCAGTCCCTTGCTACAACTCTCAAGAATATATGCATTATTGTATCCAAACACTCCTTTCTGGTGGGGAAGAAGTCGAAATTTTAATCATTAACGATGGTTCTAAAGACGATACTGCTCGCATCGCTGACCAATATGCAGCTGCTTATCCAACGATTATCCGAGCGATCCATCAAGAAAATAAAGGACATGGTGGAGCTGTGAATACAGGGATGGCGAATGCAACAGGGAAGTACTTCAAAGTGGTCGATAGTGACGACTGGGTAGATGTGCGTGCTTATTTAAAAATCATAGAACAATTACAACGCTTCGAAGAAACTGGAGAAGAAGTAGATGTGTTCATTACGAACTTTGTTTACGAAAAAGAAGGCGCGAAAACGAAGAAAATTATGCGCTACACTTCAGCGTTTCCTGAAAATCAAGTGTTTACTTGGGATGATGCGAAGCCACTTCGTCGTGGGAAATATATGATGATGCACTCCCTCATTTACAATATGAACTTACTTCGTAAATCAGGACTTCAGTTGCCAGAGCATACTTTCTACGTAGATAATTTATTTGTTTTCGTCCCACTGCAATATAGCAAAAAATTATACTATATGAATGTAGATTTTTACCGTTACTTTATCGGTCGTGAAGATCAATCCGTGAACGAGAAAGTGATGATTAGCCGTATCGACCAACAAATCCGCGTGAATGAACTATTGATGGCAAGTTATCATAGCGACTGGCAGTTTTCAACCGCTTTGAAGAACTACTTATTAAACCACTTAGAGATTACAACCGTAATTTCTTGTGCGCTACTCAATAAGGGTGGACTACTTGAGCATCAAGAGAAGAAGAAAGCTTTGCTGTCGGATTTGAAGGAAGCAAATCCAGAAGTCTTCCATCTGATTAGCCAAGCAGTGCTAAGTAGAATTACAATGGCGAAGAACAAACCTGTACAAGTACTTTCGAATGGAATTTATACAGTGACACAACGTTTCTTCGGATTTAACTAAATAGCGTTTTGAACTACCAGGCATGAAGTGCACCCTAAAAGTTAGATTTTCTGTCTACCTTACATAAGCCGGTGGATATTTATTGCAAATCAGACTGAAAGTTCCAAATTCTCTATTTATTTTATTGATATTTCTTATCAGAAGATGTATGATATTTTATATATTTAAACTATACTATATCGGAGGTATTGGTATGAAATTTTCTAATCGTTTATTGTTGTTCCTTACAGGAGTTGTTTTTGTCTTTTTAGGACTTTTGCTATTTACAAACCCAGTAGCTAATCTTGTTGCTTACAGCTGGTGGATTGCATTTGGTTTACTGGTTTCTTCTATAGCAGCTATTTTAGGCTATTTCTCTGCACCAAAAGAGCTTCGCTCACCTGTTTATCTTTTCCAAGGGATTGTTAATCTTCTCTTAGCTCTTTACCTCGTGGCTTATGGCTTTGTGACCCTGCCGGTCGTCATTCCGACCATTGTAGGAATTTGGTTAATTGTAGAAGCCATTATTGCTTTCTTTAAAGGCAATCGTCTAGGATTGATTTTCCCTATTATTGGTAGCAATATCACGTGGGTAGCCTTGCTTGCATTTTTACTAGGTCTAGTGATTCTGTTCAATCCAGTGGCTACAGGTGTCTTTGTCGTTTATGTCATTGCCTTTTCATTTTTAGTTACTGGCTTCACCTACATTATTGAGGCCTTTCGTAAATAGTCTAGTTGCTATTTCTATCGCATTCAAAAAAGCTGGGAAATCATATTCTCAGCTTTTTCGTCTCTTTAATTATCACTTTTTCGCATTCCATTCTGCGTAGAATTGCTCCAAGTATTCTTCCAAAAAGTGATGGCATAGTGCTCTAGCATTCGATAAGTTGCAATAATAACCGGTCGAGAACGGGGCATCGACTCAATCATACCGAAAATAAAAGAGCGAATGTTATCTGCAAAAAGAAAGCTTAGATTCTTTGCGATTTCAACAAAAAAAGCACTGTTTGTTCTGACCACAAAAGTTAAACAAATAATTTAAGTGAAGGATTTAGTTCTGTATTGCACAGGACTAAGTCCTTTTAGTTTTACCTTAATTCGTTTGTTGTTGTAGTAATCAATGTAGTCAACAATAGCTTGTTCCAATTGGTTAAGTGCCTTAAATGTTTTCTCATCTATGTCAGTCATCATGATGACCAAATTCACGCGCGCTATCCTTTCTTGCTCTACATCATTGCTCTTGCGACATTCATCAATATCATTACAGCGATATCTAATATCATTCGTATCCGGAAATTTCATTCTCCAGAGCTCAAATCTAGTAAAAATATCAGTTTTGCTTCCTCTCTCTTTTCTATCTTTTTCTTGCAAACCATGATGATGAAAGAGCATGGAAGTGCCGATATTCCTCAAAAAATTGCTTTTATGAATATCACTTTGGGAAGTGTCGTTTTCTGCGTACTCGTCATTATTGGCGCCTATATGATTGTAAAATCAAGAAAAGCAAAGCGAAATTTATAAAGTGTGAAAAGGAGTGAAAACTTTCTTTTTTCTAATTAAAATAGCGGAACAATTAGAATTGGAAGATCCGTTTACAGGAAAATATAAATAGGTGCTCGTCGCAGGCCACACGAGCGCCTTGAGGCGTCGCTCTGAGATCAGAGCTATGCCCGAAATTGAAAAGCCACCCGCTAAGCCACTGGATATTTATTATGGGAGAAATTATCATATATGATAATTTCGCAAAGTGTGCTTCATCGATTTGGTTCGCCTTGAGGGTCCATGATATAATAAACAAGATAATACAAGAAATGGAGAAACGACATGAAACCATTTGATTACATCGTTGTGGGTGCTGGATTATTCGGTGCGACCTTTGCGCATGAAGCAGCGACACGCGGTTATAAAGTAAAAGTGATTGAGAAGAGAAATCATATTGCGGGGAATATTTATACAAAAGAAGTGGAAGGCATTCAAGTGCACGAATACGGTGCGCATATTTTCCACACGAGCGACAAGAAGATTTGGGATTACGTGCATCAGTTTGCGACATTTAATCGCTATACCAATACTCCAGTTGCAAACTTCAACGGTGAGATTTACAACTTGCCATTTAACATGAATACCTTTAATAAATTATGGGGTGTGGTGACGCCGCAAGAAGCCGAAGCAAAGATTAGTGAGCAACGTGCAGTACTCGGTGATAAAGAACCTGAAAACTTAGAAGAGCAGGCGATTTCTCTTATTGGGGAAGATATTTACCATAAGCTCATCAAGGGCTATACGGAGAAACAATGGGGACGTTCGGCAACAGAATTACCAGCGTTTATCATACGCCGCTTGCCGGTTCGCTATACTTACGATAACAACTACTTCAACGATACGTACCAAGGGATTCCGATTGGCGGCTATACGAAGATGATTGAAGCCATGCTGGATCATGAAAATATCGAAGTCGAGTTGAATGTCGATTTCTTCGCGAAAAAAGACGAGTACTTAAATAGTGGTGCTAAAATCGTCTTCACGGGAATGATTGACGAGTTCTTTGATTATGAACTTGGAACGCTGGAATATCGTTCATTGCGATTTGAAACAGAAGTCGTGGACGTGGAAAACTACCAAGGAAATGCGGTAGTAAACTATACAGACCGTGAAACGCCATACACTCGTATTATCGAGCATAAACATTTTGAGTTTGGGACTCAGCCAAAAACGGTGATTACGCGTGAGTATCCTGCTGATTGGAAGGTAGGCGACGAGCCTTATTACCCGGTGAATAATCAAGTTAATAATGACTTATATGCGCAGTATAAAAAATTAGCGAAGACGGTTCCACAAGTGATCTTCGGTGGACGACTTGGACAGTATCGTTATTACGATATGCATCAAGTCATCGCCGCTGCACTAGAAACTGTTAAACATGAATTTGAGTAAACGAAGAAACACCCTATATGAAATATAGGGTGTTTTTGTGTTGTGATGGTTATTTGATTCCTTCGAATCCTAGCGGATTTTATCATAACTACAATAACGGGGTACCGGTTCGAGCCTGTAGTCTCTCACCTTTAAAGCTTCAAAAAGGGCGTAAGGAATAAATCCCTACGCCCTTTAATTCATCTTTAGTACGATTCCCCATTATTGTGGCTATGAAATCCGCAAGATTCTTTGGAATCCATACACAATCAATCAAACCAAAAATGTTTTTCGATTTTAATCAAATTAAGCATTTACTGTATCTAGTTCTTCGCCAATAGCTTCTAAGCGCGCTACGACTTCTTCTAGTGATAGGTTGTGCTCTTGTACGTAGCGGTTACGTGGGTGAACACGGCATTCATGGCAGCAACCACGTAAGTATTTGTCTTCGTTTTCTTCAGAAGCTAAGATACGACGGTTACATTCTGGGTTACCACAGTTTACGTAACGTTCGCAAGGAGTGCCATCGAACCAATCTTTCCCAATCACAACTGGGTCAACATGGTTGATGTCAACAGCGATACGTTCGTCAAATACGTACATTTTTCCATCCCATAATTCGCCTTGAACTTCTGGGTCTTTCCCGTAAGTTGCGATACCGCCGTGTAATTGACCGACATCTTTGTAGCCTTCACGAACCATCCAGCCAGAGAATTTCTCACAGCGAACGCCACCTGTACAGTAAACAACGACACGTTTGTCCATGAATTTCTCTTTGTTATCACGAACCCATTGTGGTAATTCACGGAAGTTGCGAATGTCAGGACGGATTGCACCGCGGAAGTGACCTAAATCGTACTCGTAGTCGTTACGAGTGTCTAGTACAACAGTGTTTTCGTCTAAAAGAGCTTCCTTGAATTCTTGTGGAGAAAGGTAAGCACCTGTTATTTCCAGTGGGTTAATGTCATTGTCGAAGTCGTTATCTTCTAAACCAAGGTGTACGATTTCTTTTTTGTAACGAACGAACATCTTCTTGAAGGCCTGCTCGTTTTCTTCGTCGATTTTAAACCATAAGTCTTCCATGCCAGGAAGAGAGTGAACATAGTCCATATATTTTTGAGTAGTTTCATAATCACCAGAAACAGTCCCGTTGATTCCTTCGTCAGCGACAAGGATACGTCCTTTTAATCCGATTGATTTGCAAAATGCTAAATGATCTGCAGCGAATTGTTCCGCATTCTCGATGGGAACGTATTTATAATAAAGTAAAACACGAATATCTTTTGCCATATTGTAGTTCTTTCATCCTTTTCTAGTTTGTAATGGTTCTATTGTAACTTTATTGAGAACCATTATCAATGATTTCGATTGTGAAAATCTTCGAAAGGTATTGACATGACAGCGATTTAAGGTATAATTTCAGATGTAACATAAAATTTTGAGAGATTGGAGGAGAAATCAATGAACAACTTAGTAGTAAAACGAGTGAATAGAATGATGAACCTTCCAATTCAAGTGATTCAGTTATAGCGCATTTTTTTAGATGAGATTAGGAATGAAGCTGTTACTTTTTCCATGCATGGGGAAGGTGACGGCTTTTTTTGATGGAGGAAAACGATGAACGATTTAATAAAATTAGTGATAGGCTTTATAAAAAAACATCCGATGCGCTATCTTGTTAGTTTTGTATTAATGATTGGAAGTAGTATCGCTTCGGTTTATCCCGCTAGAATTGTGGGACAAGTAGTCGATAAAATCGTCGCAAGTGAACTGAACGGCGATTGGCTCTGGACGCAACTTGTGATTTTAGTAGGGATTATTCTCGTGGCCTATATTACGGAGAGTATTTGGACAAATTTGATTTTTATGGGCTATTATGAAATGCAAAAGGAATTGCGTGTGAAATTGTTAAGGAATAATTTGATGAAGAAAATTCCGTTTTATGCGCATTTTAGAACGGGGGACATTATTACCCGTAGCAGTGAAGATGTGATGACGATTGGCGATATGATGGGGTTCGGAATGTTTGCACTCATGAACTCAACATTGATGGTGACGGTATCGATTTATATGATGGTCACAACGATTTCGTTGCCACTGACCATCGTTGCGATTTTACCACTTCCAATCCTTTCATATCTCGTGTATAAATGGGGATTTGATCTCGAAGAAGAGTACAACAAGGCGCAAAACGCGGTCTCTCAACTGAATAATGAAGTACTGGAGATGATTGACGGTACTTACGTTATTCGAGCTTACGGGCAAGAAGACGCGATGATGGATGAGTTTCGTGCGAAAACGAAAAAGGCTATGAAACAAAATATCATTGTGTCAGAAATTGAATCTCGCTTTATTCCGCTCGCGCAATTATTTATGATGATCAGCTTTACAATTGCGCTTTTTTACGGTGGGTACTTGGTGTCGAATGGGACCATTCTCGTTGGGGATGTCATTGCCTTCCAAGTCTATATGGGAGCGATTATGTGGCCGATGTTTATGATTGGCGATATTATCACGAACTACAAACGCGGAAAAGTGGCAACCGAGCGTATTAATGAAATATTAAGATATGACGATGACATCGAACGTGGTGGAACAAAAGCGCTCGAGACGATTGAATCGATAGAGTTTAAAGACTTCCATTTTACGTATCCAGGAGAAGAGGCGTCCTTATTAAAAGGAATTAATCTTACTTTGAAAAAAGGCGAGACTCTTGGAATCGTGGGGAAAACAGGTTCTGGAAAAACAACACTCTTGATGCAATTATTACATCAGTTCCCCTACAAAGGAGAAAAGCTCTTTATTAACGAAGAACCGTTGATTGATTACGATAGTCAAACGGTGGCAGGGCATTTGGCCTATGTACCACAAGAGCATACACTTTTCTCACGGACGATTCGCGAGAATATGTTATTCGGAAAAGAGGATGCAACGGATGATGAAATTTGGGAAGCGTTGACGCTAGCCTCTTTTGAAGGAGACGTGAAACGAATGCCAGACGAGCTCGATACGATGGTCGGAGAAAAAGGGGTATCGCTCAGTGGAGGTCAAAAACAACGCTTATCGATTGCTCGTGCTTTCTTACGCAACCGTGAATGCTTAATTTTGGATGATGCGTTATCTGCAGTTGATGCGAAAACGGAAAGGGAAATTATCTCGCACTTGCAACAAGAACGCGGAGGTTGTATGAATATCATTTCTGCGCACAGACTTTCTGCAATTCGTCATGCGGATGAAATTATTGTGATGAATGAAGGACGTATTAGTGAGAGGGGTACCCACGAGGAGCTGCTCGAACAACGAGGATGGTACTATGAACAGTATCTCACACAAGAAATGGAGGAGGAAATCGAATGAGAACGATGAAGCGATTATTAAGCTACCTCCGTTATGAGAAAAAAGGAGTTCTGATTGGACTCTTCTGCCTGTTACTCTCAACAGGAGCAACCTTAACAGGGCCACTCGTTGCGAAACACATTATCGATAATGTGATTACTCCGATGGGGCAGGCGCATGATTTCAAAGCAGGTGGCCTACTTTTATGGGTTGGTATTTACGTGACAGTGAACTTAGTGGGAGTTGCTGGGGCCTATTTAAACCGTGTATATATGAAGACTCTCTCAAACCGTATTGCAAAACGCATTCGTGACGAAGTGTTCGAGCATGTACAAACCTTGCCGGTATCGTACTTCGACCATTTACCAGCTGGGAAAGTGGTTTCTAGAATTACAAGTGATACAGAATCAGTGCGTGCAAACTTCTACGTGAGTGGGATTTCGACGCTTTTCAGTACGATTGTGATGTTGGTAGGTGTTTATATAACCATTTTCTTATTAAACGCAACGCTAGGACTCGTATTATTATTCCTAGTTCCTGTGATGATTCTATGGCAGAGAACCGTTGCTACGAAGCAGAAAAAATACTATTCCGAAAATCGTGAACTCTATAGTCAGTTGAGTGGACAATTAAACGAAAGCATTCAAGGAGCAGGCATCGTTCAAGCCTTCCAGCAAGAAGAAAAAATTGTTGCAGAATATGATGCCACGGCAACTTCTTGGGTAGAAGTTGGTCGTAAGGAATTAATTCTTGAGTCGTACTTCTCGTGGAGTCTTGTCGGCATGCTTCGAAACATTACTCATTTTGGAGTTATCTATTATTTCAGTATGCAGTTTATCGGTGGAACACTCGGGATTTCAGCAGGTCTTTTATATGCATTTATTGACTACATTAATCGTATATATGAGCCGATTCAAACTTTTATGAATGTCGTGTCTGGCTTCCAGCAATCAATGGCTGCTGGTGACCGTGTGTTTGAACTAATGGATACACCGAGCGAGGAATCGGGAGAAGAGCTCTTCACGTTTGATGAAGGATGTATCGAATTTAAAGATGTGAGTTTTGAGTACACAGCGGGAGTTCCTGTGTTGAAACACTTGAATTTCACGGTAGAACCAGGACAGACGGTTGCTTTTGTCGGACATACTGGTTCAGGGAAATCATCCATTATGAACTTACTGTTTCGCTTCTACGACCCAACGAGTGGTGCTATCTTCATCGATGGCAAAAACACACGCGACTTTAACAGACGTAGTGTTCGAAGCGAGATGGGAATCGTTCTTCAAGATCCGTACCTCTTTACAGGAACGATTGCTTCAAACGTAGGGCTCAACAATGAATCGATTGAGCCTGAGACGATAAAAGAGGCGATTATTAAAGTGGGTGGAGGACATCTACTTACGAAGAGTGACAAGGGCTTGGACTACGAGGTGAAAGAAAAAGGAATGGATTTCTCTTCAGGAGAACGCCAACTGATTTCATTTGCTCGTGCGATCGTCTTTGACCCGAAAATCTTAATTTTAGACGAGGCAACTTCGCATATCGATACCGAGACAGAAGAGATTATTCAGAATGCAATTAATGTCGTCAAAGAAGGGCGTACAACCTTTATGATTGCTCACCGACTTTCCACAATTGCTCATGCTGACCAAATTTTTGTGTTGGATAAAGGAGAAATTGTAGAACGTGGAACGCATGATGAATTGCTTCAACTGCAAGGTCAATATGCCGAAATGGTCGCCCTACAAAAAGGATAATTTTAAAAAATACAAGACGCTGTTTCCTTTGAAACAGTGTCTTTTCTTTCGTAGCGGTAAACTTTATTTTTTTAGTGTTTTTTCAAGGGAATTCATGGTGCATTACGCCTCTTAGTTTGTTACAATGTGTAGGAAACTGATTGAGGAGAGAACGTATGATTACGAAAGAAGTTATTGAACGTGCAACAACGCACCGCCGCCATTTACATATGTATCCAGAAGTATCTGGAGAAGAAGTTGAAACAACGCGCTATATCCGAGAAGCCCTAGAAGCGATGGGACTTACTTGCTGGAATTTAAAGTCTAAGACGGGAGTGGTTGCAGAACTCGGAAACGGTGAGGGACCAACATTAGCCTTACGTGCCGACATCGATGCGCTACCGATTGTGGAACAAACAGGATTAGACTACGCTTCAAAAAACGAAGGAGCGATGCATGCATGCGGACATGATTTCCATACCGCTAGCTTGCTGGGAGCCGTTCAAGTATTAAAGGCTCAAGAAGACAAATTACAAGGGAAAGTTCGTTTTATTTTCCAACCAGCCGAAGAAAGTAACCGTGGAGCACGCGCATTGATTTCTGAAGGTGTGCTTGATGGAGTGGATGCGATTATTGGATTCCATAATAAGCCAGAACTTCCAGTTGGAACGATTGGTGTGAAGGAAGGACCTCTGATGGCAGCAGTCGGCCAGTTTAAAGCCGAAATTACAGGGGTAGGAACGCACGCTGCAGCACCGCATAACGGAAACGACCCCATCGTTACGGCTTGCCAAGTGATTGCAAATGCTCAAGCGATTGTTGCACGTCATACATCCCCACTTGAACCAGTGGTATTAAGCGTATCGCATATCGAAGCAGGGAATACATGGAATGTGATTCCAGAGAAAGTATTTTTTGAAGGAACGATTCGTACGTTTAATAAAGAAGTGGAACGTCAAATGACGCAGCAATTCGAAAAGATGATTGTTCAAACGGCTGATGTTTACGGGCAAAAAGGAAGTATCGAATGGATTTTAACGCCGCCAGTTGTGCATAATGACGTAGAAATTACAAAAGTAGTGAGACGCACAACGGAGAAATTTGCGACAGTGGTGACACCTGAAGTGACTTTAGGAGCAGAAGATTTCGCCAATTATATGGAACACGTTCCAGGATGTTTTGTCTTTATTGGAACGGGTTGCCCACACGAATGGCATCACCCAGCGTTCTTAGTCGATGATACAGCGCTACCGTTTGCGATTCAGTATTTTGTTGACAATACGAATGCACTTTTAGAAGTTCTTTCACAGAAAGGAAACGCGTAATATGAAAACAATGGTGGTCATTAGCCATCCAACGATTCAAACTTCATCGAGCCAACAGTTTTTCCTCGCAACGTTAAAAGGGGAAGAAACTGTAACGGTTCGCCATTTAGACGAAGTATGGAGTGAAGCAAAGCCTCATTTTACAAGAGCGACTGAAGAAAAAGCACTGTTAGAAAGTGAAGCCAAGAGACTCATTCTTCAATTCCCAATGTATTGGTACCAAGCACCTGCTGTCATGAAGGAATGGATTGATACGGTGATGAGTAAGAGTGCACGCTTTGCAAAGCAAATTAAGGAACTCGGAATTGTTGTGACACTTGGTGTGAAAGAAGAAGCCTTCCGTGCAGGAGGAAAAGAGCAATTTACGATTTCGGAACTTATGCGTCCGTTCCAAGCATTAGCAAATGCAATGGGCTGGAAGTATTTACCGATTTTTGAAGTCCATCAATTTGATTATAAGACTGAAGTTACCAAACAAGCATTACTCGTGGAATATTTACAATACATGACGAAAGATCATCACGGGACATTAAAAAATACAGAAGATTGGTTTATCGAACGCTCACAAGCAATGAATGGAGCACGCTGGGAACAAATCGCAGAGTGGATTAAAGAGAATCAGGATGAAAGACTGGAACTCGAGATGCACCTAAGTCATTGGGAGGAGAGTCAGTATGGAGATTATTGAGAAAATCGGGCTAATCGATACGTGGATTGCAGAAGAAAAAGAGTATAAAGAACGTACATTACTTATGGCTGCAAAAACTCTTCTTTTAGAACAAGCAAAACGAATTGAACAAGCACATGGAGAGTTAGATGGACGGATGTGGAGTCCAGAAAACTGGGCCAAATAAGGAGAATGAGATTGAAAAAAGATAAATTAGGACTTCGATTAGTTTTATTAGTTATTTCCTGCTTTTTAATCGGACTAGGAGCAAAGATGGCTGGTTCGAGTACATTAGGAGCTGACGTTGTCGTTCTTGTGTGGGATGGATTAAATCGCACATTTGGGGTAGATATGGGGACGTCAAACATTATTGTTTCTCTCGTATTTCTCGGAATTACTTTTAGTATCAACTGGAGATATATTGGATTTGGAACAGTTATAGGGATGTTCTTACAAAGTTTCTTTATTAATCTATTCGACTTTAGTGCTATTGCCGAAATGGATATCACTATAAAAATAGCTGCTATGGTTGTAGGGATTGCTTTAATTGCCATAGGATGTGCAGTTTATGCGCTGGCTGAATTAGGCGTTGGGCCTTATATTGCTGCAACTCTTGCTTTACACGAGAAATTCAAAACGTCCATACCACGAAACAAGTTTTTAATTGACGCTAGTTGTGTGGTCATTGCCGCAATTATGGGACAATGGCCGACAATTGGACCAGTCGTTTCGTTAGTGATTAGTGGAGTGATTATGGACCAAACAATGGTTCTTTTGAAAAAAATTCTTCCAATTAAATAAGAACAATAAGAACGCATATCCTATTTACAAGAGGAGACCTCTTGTAAATAGGATTAATTTTTTATAAATAAAAAGAAAAATGAAAATTTTGATGGTATCGTTTTCTAAGACAGCAAAATAGTACAAATCGAAAGCAAAATAGTTATTGTGAAAGCGGTTTTTCCATAGTAAACTTAAAGTGTCTTAAAAAGTAATAGAAACTAGGGGGAGACAACATGAAAAAGAAAGTATTACTATCAAGTGCAGCGTTATTAGCAACTGTATCTTTAGCAGCTTGCGGAAATAACGCTAGTAAGACAGATTCAACAACTAAAGCGGAAACTAAAGAGAAAACAACTCTTAAATTAGCAGCTTTAGAAAGTGGTTACGGCGGAGAAATGTGGCCTGCAATCATCAAAGCTTATGAAGAAGCAAATCCAAACGTAAAAGTGGAATTGACTCAAAGTAAGGAAATCGAAGACAAAATTTCTCCACAAATGAAAGCTGGAGATTATCCAGACATCGTAATGCTTGCTTTAGGACGTAAACAAGCATTACCAGAAACTTTAATTAAAGACAAAGCATTAGCTGATTTAACAGACTTATTTGACATGAAAGTCTATGGCGAAAACAAAAAAGTTTCTGAAAAATTATTAAACAATGTATTAGGATCAACAGTAACTGACCCTTATGGAGATGGAAAACACTACTTAGCACCAATGTTCTATGCTCCAACAGGATTGTTCTACAACGAAGGATTATTCAAATCTAAAGGTTGGGAAGTTCCTAAAGATGTTGCTGGTATGAAGGAATTAGCTGAAAAAGCTAAGAAAGATAACATTTCACTATTCACTTATCCAACTACAGGATACTTAGATAGCTTCTTCCCAGCATTATTAGCGAACGCTGGTGGTGTTGATTTATTCAACAAAGCAATGAAATACGAAACTGGTGTATTCACTTCTGAAGCTGCTACTAAAGCATTTGAAGCAATGGGAACATTATTATCAAATGTTGAACCTTCAACAGTTGCTAATGCGAATAAACAAAGCTTCACTAAGAACCAACAATTAATCTTAGATAATAAAGCATTATTCATGCCTAACGGTACTTGGGTAGTGGGTGAAATGGCAAAAGCTCCTAGAGCTGAAGGCTTCAAATGGGCTATGACTGCTGCTCCAGCGATCGAAAAAGGTGGCAAACGCTACGTTTACTCATTCTTCGAACACATCTGGGTTCCAAAAGAATCTAAGAATCAAGCAGCAGCTAAAGAATTCTTATCATTCTTGTACTCAGATAAAGCAGCTGAAATCTTTGCTAAATACAATGCCGCTCAACCAATTCAAGGCGTAACAGCAAAATTACCAGAAGAATTGAAAGCATTATATAAAGTTGTAGATGAAGTAGATGGTGTTATTAATGGGAACTTCGTAGCTACTAAACCAGTTGAAGGTGTAAGCATGAAGGATACATTATATGGACAAATTGACTCTGTAGCATCTGGTCAAAAAACAATTGCTGAATGGCAAAAATCTGTTGAAGAAGTTAGCCAAAAGTTAAAAGCAGCAGTTCAATAATTCGATAGAAAGAATTAAATAGGAGTGGGATGCGAAGCAATTTTCAAGGGTGAAAATTCCTTCCACCCACTCTCATTTTATCTAAAAATGGTTGGAAAGAGGGCAGAACGATGAAAAATCGTAGAAAAAGAGAGAAAAATTTATTTATTCTCGTTTGTTTATTACCTGCACTAATTTTATTTTTTACGTTCATGATATATCCAACAATAGAAGTATTCCGTATGTCACTTTTTAGATGGGGCGGATTTTCAAATAATAAGGAATTTGTTGGATTAGATAATTTTAAAATTTTATGGATGGATGAAAACTTCTTTAGAACAATGCAAAATACGATCTTACTCATTGTAGTTGTGACGATTTTTACGGTTGTATTAGCAGTTGTTTTTGCAGCGATTCTTTCGACAGAAAAGATTCGTGGAAATAATTTATTTAGAATCATTTTCTATATTCCTAATATTTTATCAATCGTTGTTATTGCAGGAATTTTATCAGCAGTATACGATCCAAAAGCAGGTCTATTAAATGCGATTTTACCAGAAGCATGGAATCGATTATGGCTAGGAGATCAAAGTATTGTCATTTATTCATTGGCATTTGCACTCATTTGGCAAGCGATTGGATATTACATGGTAATGTACATGGCAGGGATGGCGAATATTCCATCTAGCTTATATGAAGCAGCAGATCTTGATGGTGCAGGAAAAATCGGAAAATTCTTCAATGTAACTTTACCATTAATTTGGAATAGTATTCGTACGACATTAACATTCTTCATTATTAGTACGATTAATTTAAGTTTCTTATTAGTGCAAATCTTAACAGACGGTGGCCCAGATGGTTCTACAGAAGTGTTCTTAAGCTATATGTTTAAACAAGCGTATACGAATTCTTCTTATGGTTATGGTATGGCTATCGGGGTAGTTGTCTTTATATTCTCATTCGGATTATCTGGTATCGTAAGTCATATTACGAAACGCGATATTCTTGAATATTAGGAGGGAAGATCATGAAAGGACAAACTCAATCATTTGAGAAGCTATATAAAGCGTTTATCTATGTTGCGCTCATTACATTAGCGATTAGTATTATTGTACCTGTCGGATGGGTCTTCTTAGCTTCTATGAAAGAAAACAGAGAATTCTATGGTTCTCCATGGACCTTACCTGAAGGTTTTTATTGGCAAAACTTTGCAGACGCTTGGAATAAAGCAAAAATGGGAGATTACATGCTAAACTCCGTTATTGTAACAGGGTTAGCGCTCATTATTTTAGTAGTAGTAGCGATTCCATCTTCGTATGTGTTAGCTCGTTATAAATTCCCAGGAAGTCGATTCATTAACTCATTATTAAAAGGTGGATTATTCATCAATGTAAACTACATTGTGGTACCAATCTTCTTAATGTTACTCGACTGGGACAAAGGACTAAAAGGTTTTGGAATTAATGGATTCTTCTTAAATAATATTTTTATCTTAGCTCTTGTCTACGCAGCGACATCACTGCCATTTACGATTTATTTATTATCGAACTTCTTCAAAACATTGCCAACAACATTTGAAGAAGCAGCGTCTATCGATGGTGCAGGATATTTTACAACAATGCTTCGTGTAATGACACCGATGGCACGACCAAGTATTATCACAGTAATTTTGTTTAACTTCCTTTCTTTCTGGAATGAATACATTATTGCTTTGACATTGATGCCAGGTAAAAATCAAACACTTCCTGTTGGACTTAAGAACTTACTTCAAGCACAACGTGGTGCGGCGGAATATGGTCAAATGTATGCAGGGATGGTAATCGTAATGTTACCAACATTGATTTTATATATTTTAGTTCAAAATAAATTAACACAAGGGATGACATTGGGAGGCTCGAAAGAGTAGTCGTCATCGCAGGAGGAGAGTATATGGGTAAAACAAAAGGGCGTTTAACCCTACCAAGTGAATCTAATTTTTTAGAGCAAACAAAAGAATTACTCGAGCGTTGGGGTGCCGATGCCATTCGTGATAGTGACGGGACAAAGCTTGATGAAGCCACTAAACAATTAGATGCAAAAATTTATACGACTTACTTTGTTGCACGAAATCACAATGATTTTATTAAAGATTATATGGAAGAGTGCCAACAAATTTTCGTGATGTCTAAGTTTTGGTTAGCAACAGAAGAAACATTAACGATTCCATTTATGGAAGGGTACTTTGAAGATCAAGTTCAACCAGATTATGTGCATAATCCAAAAAAATATTGGGAAGTCATTGACCGTACAACAGGAGAAGTTGTGCCTGTAGAAAGTTGGTCTATTAACCAAGAAAATAATACGGTAACGATTGAAGGGACACGTCCTTTCCATGAATATACCGTGTCGTTTCTAGTGTATGCAATTTGGGATCCAACACAAATGTACAATCATATCACGAATAACTGGGGAGATGTTCCTCACGATATTCCTTTTGATGTACGTGGACCTCATTCGAATCAATTTATGCATGATTATTTAAAACAATGGTTAAAAGAGAATCCTGATACAGATGTGGTTCGTTTTACAACATTCTTCTACCATTTCACATTGATTTTCAACAACTTAGGAAAAGAAAAATTTGTGGACTGGTTTGGCTATGGTGCTAGTGTTTCAGTAGCAGCACTCGAAGCTTTTGCCAAGGAAAAAGGCTATCGCTTAAGAGCAGAAGATATTGTGGATGAAGGGTACTATAACTCAACATTCCGCACACCAAGTAAAGCGTACTTAGACTATATCGACTTCATTCAAGCATTCGTTGCAAGAGAAGCGAAAAAATTAGTCGATGAAGTACATGATGCTGGTAAAGAAGCTATGATGTTCTTGGGAGATAACTGGATTGGGACTGAACCATACGGACCATACTTCGAACAAATTGGTTTAGATGCAGTAGTTGGTTCTGTCGGTGGAGGAGCAACTCTTCGTATGATTTCAGATATTCCGCACGTGAAATATACAGAAGGAAGATTCTTACCATATTTCTTCCCAGATGTATTCCGTGAAGGAAATGATCCTACGATTGAAGCCAATAAGAACTGGTTATCCGCAAGACGTGCCATCATGCGTAACCCTGTAGACCGTATTGGATATGGTGGTTATTTAAGTCTTGCATATCAATTCCCTAAATTTGTAGATTACATTGAACATGTAACGGATGAATTTAGAGAAATCTACGATATTGTTAAACATACAAAACCATATACTGGTTTGAAGGTAGCCATTCTAAACGCATGGGGGCGTTTAAGAACTTGGCAAGCACACATGGTTGCCCATGAACTTCCATATAAACAAATCTATTCTTACCTTGGAATTATGGAAGCGTTAAGTGGTGCGAGTGTGGATGTAAGCTTTATCAGCTTTGACGATATCATTCATGGTGGAGTTCCAGAAGGTGTCGATGTCATCATCAACGCCGGGGATGCCGGAACTTCATTTAGCGGTGGAGAGGTTTGGAAGAATGAGACACTCATTACACGAATTCGTGAATTCGTGTATAATGGTGGAGGATTTATCGGAGTTGGGGAACCAACAGCGGTTCATCACCAAGGAAGATTCTTCCAACTTGGAGATATTTTGGGTGTTGAAAGAGAAATGGGATATAGCCTTTCAACAGATAAATATTTTACTAAAGAATTGAAAGAACACTTTATCATTGAAGATGTTGAAGATGTTCATAAGATTGATTTTGGTGAAAATATTAAGAACGTGTATGGCTTAACGAGTGCAACAGAAGTACTTGAATTTAGCAATCCTAAAGTCAGCGCTGGTGGCGTTGAGGAAGGAATCGTTCTTCCAGCCAATGCGGAAGGAAAAGAATTCGGAGAAATTCACCTTGCAGCAAATCCTTACGGAAATGGTCGTGGGGTGTACATTGCAGGACTTCCATACACACCAGAAAACACAAGATTATTGATGCGAGCTTTATTCTACGCAGCCAATAAAGAAAGTGAATTAACTAAATGGTATGCAAGTAATCCATTAGTCGAAGTACATGCTTATCCTGAAAAAGGAGTGTATGCGATTGTGAATAATACGAACGAAGCACAGTCCACACTTGTCTATGATGGTGAAGGAGTATCAAGAACTGTGGAACTTGAGCCAAGTGAAATTAGATGGGAGAAGATATCATGAATCCTAAAGTAAAAAATTGGATCCGCTTCGTATTGATGTTGGTA
Source organism: Granulicatella sp. (assembly GCF_057274575.1). Lineage (NCBI taxonomy): Bacteria > Bacillati > Bacillota > Bacilli > Lactobacillales > Carnobacteriaceae > Granulicatella > Granulicatella sp. The sequence goes on from NZ_DBHISP010000011.1 coordinate 27,694, forward strand.
TTCTTGTATGTAGTTATTTTGGGGCATCAGATGATTGGAAAAGAAGGCGTGGCTACAATGTTGGTTGGTCTAGCTGGACTACTTCTCTTGCTATGGGATTACAATCGTCCGTACTCAAAATCGATGAAACGGTAATAAAACTTAACTAGGAACAGGGGCTTGTTTACAAACAAGCCCCTGTTTCTTTGTGCAGGGACACAATATTTAAAAATAAAATAGTGCAAACCAAAGGTTTGTGATTACTGCGAAGTTTTGCGGGTTCGTTTTATAGTAGCTGTAATGAGGGACCGGCTCGAGCCAAGGTCTCTCGCCTTCAAAGTTCAAAATAGGAGTAAGGGATAAATCCCTAACTCCCATTCATTCACCTTTGATCCTATTTCCTTTTACTGCTACTATATGAATCTAGCAAGGACTCACCGTAATCACAGTGCTATTTTAAATATTTTGTTTTGTGAAGAAAGGGAGAGAGGAGATGAAAATCTGATAAATCTGATGGGAATTTGGTTTATTATAAGTGGAAAATAGCGTATAATGAAAAGAAGATATTGAAGGGGATTGAGGATAATATGAAAGGATTGTTTATTACAATGGAAGGGCCAGATGGTGCTGGGAAAACAACAGTCATCAATCAACTAATTCCTTTGTTACAAAAACATGCCTTAGTCGATATCGTTTCGACAAGAGAGCCTGGTGGAAGTCGTATCGCAGAAGATATTCGAAAAGTGATTCTGGATGTGAATAATACAGAAATGGACGAAAGAACAGAAGCCATTTTATATGCAGCAGGACGCCGTCAGCACT
>NZ_DBHISP010000011.1:28594-63267 GCF_057274575.1 Granulicatella sp.
GAAATGGACGAAAGAACAGAAGCCATTTTATATGCAGCAGGACGCCGTCAGCACTTAAAAGATCGTATTTTACCGAATTTGGAAAAAGGGAATATTGTATTTTGTGACCGATTTGTGGATAGTTCATTAGTGTATCAAGGGTTTGCTCGTGGGATTGGAGTAGACGAAGTAGCTGAACTGAATCGATTTGCTACAGATGGACTTTCGCCAAGTACAACACTGTATTTAGATGTGCCTGCAGAAGTTGGTTTAGAGCGAATTCATAGAGCAAGAGGCAATCGTCAGTTTGACCGATTAGATCAAGAAGGATTGAGTTTCCATTCGATGGTTCGAGAAGGGTATTTAGGATTACTGAAGAAATATCCAGAAAGAATCGTTTCCGTTGATGCAACTCAAACGGTTGAAGAAGTTGTCAATGAGTGTTTCAAAGTGTTAGTAGAACGTTACCCAAATTATTTTACAAGATAGGAGAATGAAAGATGAAATTATTAATTGCTATTGTACAAGATAAAGATGCACACTTATTAGGAGATGAGTTTGCACAAGCTAATATTCGTGCAACTCGTTTATCAACAACTGGTGGATTCTTACGCGCGGGAAATACAACTTTCCTGATCGGTATCGAAGATGAAAGAGTCGATGAAGCATTAGACATCATTAAAGAAAACTGCCAAACACGTGAACAAATGATGATTCCACCTGTTCATATTGATAGCATGTTAGACAGCGCAATTACTACACCTGTTTCCGTTCGAGTAGGTGGGGCTACGGTATTTGTTCTACCAGTAGACACATTTTTACGTTTCTAAGATGAAGAAGAAGCAAGAAGCATTTATTCGTACGATTGATAAAGGGCAATTAAGCCATGCCTATTTGTTCGAAGGAGCAAAAGGTATTGGAAAATCCGAAATGGCGAAAGAAATTGCTAAAATACTAAACTGTACGAATCGAACCGTTGGAGAAGGTGCTTGTCAGGTTTGCGAACATTGTCTGCGAATTGAGCATGGAAACTTTCCCGATTATATTGTTGTGGAGCCAGAAGGGACTACGATCAAAGTAGATCAAATCCGTTCCTTAAAGTCGCAATTAACCAAAACAGCAATGGAATCGAGTGCGATTATTTGTGTGATTCATGCGGTAGATACATTAACTCCTGGTGCTGCCAATAGTTTACTAAAATTTTTAGAAGAACCGACAGGAAATATCCACTTTATTTTATTGACGGAGCAATTAAGTAAGGTGCTCATTACCATTCAATCTCGTTGTCAAATTATCAGGTTTCAATCCAATCAAGAGGACACAGTGAATGGCCTTTTAAAGGAAAAAGGGGCCTCTAATGCGACTGCTCAGCTAGTATCACAGTTAACCAATAGTGCCGATCAAGCCTTATTATTATTGGAAAGTGAAAGCTTTGGACAAATCCGTCAAGAAAGTTGGAATTGGTTTGTTCGTATTTTTACCAATCGAGCGATGGCTTTTATTACAATTCAATCGCAAGTGCTCCCACTGTTAGTTTCAAAAGTAGAGAGTGAGCAATTTTTAACGTTATTGCAATTCTATATACGAGATGCACTCCTTTGTGCGCAAGGGTTAGAAGGACAACTGATTCAAAGTGATAAGATTGCGACTCTGAGAACTATTGCTGAAAAACTGAGTGTGAAGCAATGGATTCAAGAACACGAAAAAATGACAAAGGCTCTCTCCAAAATACAATTCAATGTAGGAGTTCAGGCCGTATTAGAACAATGGGTTTTACAAATCCCAAAATGAAGAAAGAGGAGGTGCGTGAATGCCAAATAGACAGTTATATGATCGAATCGAAAAACTAACGAAACAAACGTTATTGCAACTGCATGAGTTAGAGCATATTTCTTTAGAATTACAAAAGGTCATAGAAGAAAATCATAATTTGATTATGGAAAATCACCACTTGAAAGATCGCTTGGATGCGATGAATTCAAGCACGCACATCTCAAATCAAGTCGTTGAGAAAAAAGAACGTAGTCAATCTGTGATTAATTTAGAAAATATTTATAATCAAGGGTTCCATATTTGTAATTTATATTATGGAAAACGTAGAGAAAATGACGAGAATTGCATGTTTTGCACCGAAATCTTATTTGGTGAACATTAAATCTTGGAAGAAAGCAAGATAGTCATAGAAAATACCAATAAAGTCATCAAGAGAGCCTGTCGAAGGATAGGCTCTTTTGTTATAATAGAAGTGACTTTGTTTTATAGATGGAGGATAAAAAATGGTAAAACAAGATAAAAAACCAAATGTCGTCTTAATTGTCGTGGACCAAATGCGTTCCGATGCATTGTCTATCAACCGCGAAGATGATTTAGTGGTTACACCAACATTAGATATGATGGCGAGTATGGGCTATAACTTTGAAAATGCCTATTCACCCGTACCGAGTTGTGTACCAGCTAGAGCAGCGCTTTTAACAGGGATGGATCAAGCTTCTAATGGTCGTGTGGGCTATGAGGATGAAGTTCCTTGGAACTATACGAACACCCTCCCTCAAACCTTTAAAGATTTAGGGTATCAAACGGAATGTATTGGGAAAATGCATGTGTATCCAAGTCGTAAAAGATTAGGCTTTGATCATGTTCTCTTACATGATGGGTACTTACATGTCGACCGTAAGTACAATAAAGCGTATGGGGAAACGTTTGAACATTCGAGTGATTATTTAGACTGGATTAAAAAAGAACTTGGAAGCGATGCGGATATCATTGATGATGGAGCAAACTGCAATTCTTGGGATGTTCGCCCCTTTGATTGGCCAGAAAAATATCATCCAACGAATTGGATTGTCAGCGAGAGTATTCGCTTTTTAAAGAGAAGAGACCCAAGTGTCCCATTCTTTTTGAAAATGTCTTTTGAAAAACCGCATGCACCGCTAAATCCACCTCAATATTTCTTTGATTTATATATGCAAAAGCTGGATGAAAACCTAGATTTACATATCGGAAACTGGGAAAAATTGGAAGAAAAGATTCCAAGCCTCTATGCAAAACGTGGCAAAATTCCTAAAGATGCACAAAAGCGGATGATTGCAGCGTATTATGCGTTAATCACCCATATCGATAATCAATTAAGTCGCTTCCTAACGGCAGTGGAAGAGTTTGATTTATTAGAGAATACCATTTTTTGGTTTGTGAGTGACCATGGGGATCAGTTAGGGGAACACTATTTATTTAGAAAAGGGTACCCATACCAAGGAAGTATTAAGATTCCTGCTTTCATTTTCGATCCAGGTAATTTAATTGCAGGGACTAAGAAGAGTGTCAAACAGCTCATCAAGATTCAGGACGTATTCCCTTCGCTTGTCGAGTTAGCGACAGGTAATACCGTACAAACCGATGGAAAGAGTGTGCGTCAATTATTGTTTGGTGAATTTGCAGGTTGGCGAAATGAGTTCCACGGTGAACATAGCCTAGGGGTTGATTCGAGCCAATATATTTTAACTGATGAATGGAAATTTATCTGGTTCCCTGTGACAAATGAGTTTCAATTATTCCATATGACGGAAGATCCAAATGAAAAATGGAATCTGATTGCAGAAGAAAAATATACTTCATTGATTCACGAATTTAAAGTGAAACTCGCTCGTTATTTGGAAGGACGAGAAGAGGGATTTGTTCAAGAGGGCAAACTTTGCCCAGTCCCATTAGAGAAAATTGTGTCTACATTAAAGGGAGGAGAGTAGCATGAACTATATTCCTTTAAAAGCAGGCACTTTCCAAATGGGAGATACTGAAAATAGAGGATTTATTGAAGATCATGAATCTCCTTGTTTGACAAAAGAAGTGCAAGCTTTTGAAATGGCTGAGACGACGGTAACAAATGAAGAGTTTAAACGATTTGTCGATGAGACAGGCTATCAAACAACAGCAGAACTCTTCGGGGATTCTTACGTATTTCATTTGCTGGTGTCTGCAGAGAAAAGAGAAGATTATTCTCATGTATCGGGTTCTCCATGGTGGCTATTAGTTCCTGGGGCTTGTTGGAAGCGTCCTTTTGGACCAGAGTCATCGATTGAGGAAATATTAGATCATCCAGTTGTTCATGTATCTCTTAAAGATGCGTTGGCTTATTGTGAGTGGGCTGGAGCTGGGCTTCCAACCGAAACACAGTGGGAATATGCTGCCCGTGGTGGGACGACCACTCAGTATCCTTGGGGAGAAGAACTTGAACAAGATGGAAAATATCATGCGAATACTTGGCAAGGAGAGTTTCCAAATCAAAATAGTGAGCTAGACGGCTTTTTAGGAACGGCTCCTGTAAAGAGTTTTGAACCAAATGGATACGGCTTATATCAAATGATTGGAAATGTATGGGAGTGGTGCATAAATCATCGAGGAATTCCTTTTGAAGATATCGAGGCAGATGCCAAAGCGCCTCTAAACCTTGAGGTAGAATATGCCATTCGAGGTGGCTCGTTCTTATGTCATTGTTCTTATTGCAATCGATACCGTGTTGCAGCAAGAAATGGATCCCCCTGGGATTCTACATCGAGTCATTTAGGATTTAGATGTATTCGAACACTTGGAGGGCAATAAATGCAACTCATTATTTATAGCATCATTGTTTTATGTGCCACAATGATTGGAGCCATAACCGGATTAGGTGGTGGGATTATCATCAAACCAGCCTTTGATGTTGTGGGAATGGACACCACGAGTATGATAAGTGTGTACTCTACGGTGGCAGTCTTTACAATGTGCTTAGTCTCTATTTACAAGAGAAGTAAATTAGGCTTTCAAGTGGATAAACACATTGTATTTGGACTTGCATTTGGCTCCATTATCGGTGGAAAAATAGGAGATATTGTGTTTCTCCAAGCTGTTGAAATGATGGGAAATCAATTTGTCAGCATCACTCAATCCGTTATTTTATTTGTGTTATTAGGGGGAATTATTTTATTCACTCTGAACAAAGAGAAGATTCAGACATTAACGGTTTCGAATCTAATCGCCATTATCGCAATTGGTCTATGCGTTGGAATCATTTCTGTCTATCTAGGAATAGGAGGGGGGCCACTCAATATTGCTTTACTGGTGTACTTCTTCTCCATGAAAGCAAAAGAAGCTGCAGCCTATTCGATTGTGATGATTTTCTTTGCACAAATTATCAAGATGACAACGGTGATTCGTGACTTTGAAAACTATCATTCCGTCTCTTTTATCATTCTAGCAATTGCGATATTTGCAGTACTAGGCGGTTGGATTGGAACGAAGATTCAAGCTAGATTAAGCCACGAAACGGTTGAAAGACTTTATTTAGGATTAATGATGGTTCTTCTTCTAATGACGGCTTTCAATGTACTTAAATTCATCGTAGTATAAAAAACCGCCCAAGCGTGATATGTGCGCTTGGGCAGTTTTTTAGTTGAAGCATTTTACTGAGAATGAACTTCTTTATACACGTCTTGTTTTTTGAGACCAAGATGTTTTGCAACAGCTTTGATGGCCTCTTTTTGTGATAACTGTTGTTGCTCAATAAACCATTCCACTTGTTGAGTAATCGAAAGAGAAGCATCTGGAGTGTTCTCTTCAGCAGCTCCAGATAGTGCCGTTGTCACTTCATTAGGATTTTTATGACCAATCAAAATACAACATTCGCCTTTCAGTTCTTCTTCCTGGAGTAATAGAACAAGTTCAGAAGCAGTACCTCTAATGAACTCTTCATAACTTTTGGTTAACTCACGGCAGAGAACAACGGGTTGACTTTCCCCGTACACGGTTTGGATAGATAAAAACGTATCTTTTAGTCTAAACGGTGATTCGTATAAGATGACGGTTTCGCTATGAGTGCGTAACTGTTCTAATGCTTCGATTTTTTCTTTTTTCTTTCGTGGTAAGAATCCATAGAAGTAAAAAGGCTGAGGGACGAGTCCACTGGCAATTAAAGCTGTAATCCCAGCGTTCGCTCCCGGAAGCGGGATAACAGGAATAGAGGCTTCAACACAGGCTTGAACCAGTTCAAAGCCAGGGTCACTGATGGAAGGGGTTCCGGCATCGCTCACTTGTGCAATCATTTTTCCCTCTTGGAGCCACTCAATCACTTGAGGGATGCGTTCCTGCGTATTATGTTCATGGAAACTCTTTTGCGGAGTTTCAATTTCAAAGTGGTTAAGTAACTTTTGTGTATGACGCGTATCTTCGGCTAGAATTAAATCCACATCGCGTAGAGTATTCACAGCGCGGAATGTCATATCTTCTAAGTTTCCAATGGGAGTAGGGACAAGGAAAAGCTTGCCAATTCCTTCAGTCCGATAACTCTTTTGTCTCATCTGTCTTGTCTCCTTCTAAATAGATAATCACTGGACGAGTGATACTTGCCCCAATCGCTTGTAGAAATGTTTCTTTTTGGGGGCGAGAGAACTTTTTGAACGCTGCTTCAGCTTTCATCGCTTCTTGTTTTGTGGCGAATTCTTTAGCATAGAGCAGTGTGACGGGGGTTCTCATCCTTGTGTATTTGGCACCTTTACCAGCATTATGCGTTGCGATTCTTTTTTCTAAATCAACGGTATAGCCGGTGTAAAAGGTTTGATCCTTACAGAGTAGGACATACGTAAAGAATTGACTCATGCTTTGTCCCCCCAGAGGATACTTCTGATTTTTTCAGTATATTCTTGTTGCTCATTGAAAACTGTAATCGGTGGCAACACCTTGAGTCCTCCTGGAAGGCCGTCCTTCATTAATTCAATAAGGACAATATTGCTTTCTTTTCCCTCTTTCGGGTATACAAATTGAACACGTTTAGCTTCCAGTCTGTGTTGTCTTGCTTCTGTTAGGATATCGCTCAATCGATCAGGCCTATGAACAAGATAGGCTTTTCCTTTCATCTTCAAGAGCCCAGAAATAGTTGAAAGTAAATCTTCTAGTGGAAGGTGCACTTCATGACGAGCAATCGTATAGGCCTCCTTGAGATTTGTCAGATTGGTTTCTTTGACCTTGAAATAAGGTGGATTGCAAGTGATGTAATCGACCGAATCTTTGGGAATGATGCCTTTTAAATTTCGAATGTCCTGATGAATAAAGGTAATGCGGTCTTCTAAACCGTTTAATTGAGTAGTACGCATCGCCATATCGAAGAGTTGTTCTTGGATTTCGACAGCGGTAATAGGATTAGTGGTTTTATGACTGAGTAAAAATGCCACCGCTCCATTACCAGTGCAAAGGTCGACGATGGACGCTTTTCTACGCTCTGCGATAGTTGCAAAATCCGCTAGAAGGACTGCATCCAAAGAAAAAGAGAACACTTCACGACTTTGGATAATATCGATATTTTCTTTTTCAAGACGGTCAAGTCGCTCATGCGATTTTAATGTAACGGTTTTCTTTATCAAATTCCTTCCAACTCCTACTATAAACTGTATTCAAAGTGTATCAACAAATCAATAGCAGTGCAAGATAAAGAAAGAGTGAAGTCATACTTAGAATACAACTTTAGGTTTAGAGAAGTTTGGGATAAAAATCAACCTTAGGACCTATGTTTTTATTTTTAACTTGATTTACACTAAGGATGTAATCAAGAAACACCTAAATTTAAGGGGGAAGAAAACGATGAATCAAAAAGATAGAATTTTAGAACTAGTAGATAAAGGTATTATTTCAGCAGAAGAAGCAGTGGTCCTTTTAGAAAAAATGGGTGATAAGGCAGTAGAAGAGAAAGAACAACCTACAACAAGTCAATTGGATTCCATTATGGAAGGTGTGGCGAGTGCATTCACTAAGTTTTCAGCAGAAAGTGATCAAACAGACGAATCGATTCAAACAATTTTAAAACGAACAAAAGAAATTGATCGTCGAATCGATGAAATTAGAACGGCTAGCCAATTAGAATCGTTAACAGTAGACGAAGAAATGGAGCTCGTTCGATTAGAAGAAGAAGCAGAACAATTAAGTAACCAATATAAGAGTTTACTTCAAGAAAAGAAAATGGCTGATGAAAAAATGAAAGCAAAGAAAAAAGAAGAATGGGAAGAAACATTTCAAAAAGCGAAGAAGAAAGTCCAAGAAACTGACTGGGAAGAAAAAACAAGAAAAACAGCAGGAAGTATTACTGCATGGGCTGCCAAATTTACAGATTCAATCGCAACCACTGTTCAATCGGTCATGAACTCTGTAGAAGTAAATAGACCTTATGCCCAAGCAAAAAATGGAAAGAAAGTTCCGTATCATTTCCATCAAGTCATCGATGAAGCAAGTATCCTAGATTTTAAGGTCGCAAATGGAATCTTACGCGTGAAGTCGGTTCCTGGAAATGAAATGACGATTGAAGGGGAATGCCGAGTAGCTTCCCAAGACGAAGAGTATTTCGATGCAGAATCTTATGTTAGAGACCGCGTGAAAGTAGAAGTACATGAAGATACCATCTTTATTAAGAGCTTAAGTAAACAAGTTTATTGTGATTGGACAATCTCATTACCTGAAAAAGAATACGATTATATTTCGATGAAAGGCTTAAACACAACTCTTCATCTAAAAGAGTTAAAGGGGAAAGATTATTACTTAGAAAGTGATAACGGAAATATTTTCCTAAAAGATGTCACAGGGGTTCTATTAGAGTCTGAAATTGTCAACGGGAACCTAAAATATGAACAATTAGCTTTTAAAGATATCGTTTCTGAAACGGTAAACGGAAATATTCGCTTAGAAGGAGATTTCCGTGGAGCTAAAATGGAGACGGTAAACGGAAATATTAAGGTAGAAATTACTAGTCCACTAACAAAAAAAGTGGATGTTGAAACTGCAAATGGGAATGTAAAAATTAGTTTGGCAGAAGAATTAGGATTAGAAGCGCATTTAGAAACGTCTCTAGGAAGTCTTCACTTTGATGAAACTATCTTTGAAGTCATTAAACAAAGAAAAGATTTAACAGAAAGAACAGCAGTGATTTGTAAGCAAAAAGAATTTATGCCACAAGTAGTTGCAGAAACAACAACTGGTAATATTCATGTAAATCAGCTACAATCAAAGGCAGATAGTAAGAAAGAGGGTTAAATAAAATGAAAAAGTTAAGAAGATCCAGAAATAACCGAATTTTTTGTGGAGTAATGGGAGGAATTGCAGAATACTTTGAAGTAGATCCAACAATTGTTCGTGTTCTATTCTTGATTTTTTGTTGGACAGGTTTTCCAATCTTCCTCTATATATTACTAGCTATCATAATTCCAGAAGGGGGTTCTGAGTACCGTCGTCGCAATCGACAAGATACTTACTACTATACTTCTAGAAATAATCGTCCTCGCAAAACTGCTCGAAAAGTAGAAGATGAGGATAATGATGATTGGAGTGATTTTTAGTGTCATTTACTAAAAAAATTGCCATCAATACATTAGGATTTTTGGTAATTGCATGGTTTGTTCCACAATTTATCGTTACAAACTGGGTAGCAGCGCTTGTTGCAAGTATCGTTCTTGCGGTACTAAACTTATTTGTTAAACCGATTCTATTCCTTTTAACGTTACCAGTAACGATTGTAACGTTTGGATGCTTTAGCTTTGTGTTAAATGCGATGATGTTAAGTATTACATCATGGTTTGTCGGACCGGGATTCTCATTTTCGAGTCCACTCATCACCTTAGTAGTGAGCATTCTATTAACGATTTTCCAACGTTTTGTTGAAAATCTAACAGATTAATGCGACAAAAAAGCGCCTTGTAAAGGCGCTTTTTTGTTGACTTCAATTAATATTTTACAACCGTCAATTGACCGCTATTGTATTCTGCAAGGAATACTTCAGAAGGATCTTGAATATCTTGGGCAGCAAGTTGTTTCATCACCCATTCTTCAGTTTTATCAATAACTTCTAAAATATTATGTTGAATAACTCCATCTGTAATGAGGGGATATTTTGGATTTTCTTCTCCAGATTTTGTAAGAATTAATTGTCCGTTTTGCTCTAAAATGGCACTTTTTACATCATGAATGGAGTAGACGCCTTGCGCACGTAATTTAAAGGCTACTTCTTGTGCCGTTAGACCGGCTAGGCGAACATTTTCAACATCAATTTTTCCTCGTTTAATTAATTGTAATGGTTCCCCGTCTATCATTTTTTTCACTTTGCTGTTATTTGTTTTTACCCAACGCAGAGACAATACCAAAGCAAACCATATTAATAGAATGATGCAGTATTGTAGGATTGTAATGGATGGATTGTAAATCACACCACCGATAATTCCCCCGAGAACATAGTTTTGAACTTGGTCACTGGCAGATGTAGGAGCCAGATTACCTTTTCCTGTATAGTTAATAACAATAATTAATGATAATAGACCAAGTGCAAGTTTGATTGCGACGTCGATATATGAAAAGTTCAACTTATTCAGCCTCCTTAATCGTCACTTTTGGATTATGTACTTCCATTTTTTCAAGTAGGTAATGATCAGGGCTATCCCCTGTTAATACGCGATAGAATTGATCGCCTACTTTTACAATAGCTCCGTCCTTTGCGGCTTCAGTGTTAATGTAAATGTCTTCTTTATTCACATGTAAATCAGCTGCAATCGTTTCTACAAAACGAAGGGCTCCAGAGTATTGGTTTTCTGAATTTTTAGAAGATTGTAAGTCAGAAATCTTAGAACCAGCCAGTATTAGAATACCGATGACTGCAATTAAAGCTAATTCACGAAATTTAGTATCTTGTTTGTTTTTAAAATATCGATAGAGAGCAATTGCTAAAACTGCAATGACAATTAGAATCAGTCCAAGTTGAATATAGTTGATTTGTTGTACTTTACTTTTTAAAAAATCATATGAATAAAAGATCATGTTACATCCTCCTTTATGAAGCTGAAATTTATTATATAGAAATGCATAGAAATAGCAAAAAGTTTGATTTTAGATTATTGGTTATTGAATTGAAAATAGAAAGGGGAATTGTTAATTAAATCTAAAACCGTACAAGAAAGCGCTAAAATATGGTATAGTAGAAAGGAATGAAGAAAAGAGGGATGTTATGAAACCTGTTACGGTTCAAGAGTTAATCAAAAATATTCACTTAAAACCAATTTACGGAGAAGAATACTTAGATAGACCGATTGTTACAAGTGAAATTTCAAGACCGGGATTAGAATTAGCCGGCTATTTTAATTTTTATCCAGCGGAGAGAATTCAATTATTGGGACGTACTGAAACGTCCTTCGCGCAGGAGATGGATTCACAATCGAGATATGAAGTGATGGAGCTCTTATGTACTCCAGAGACCCCATGTTTTATTTTCTCTCGTAAATTAGAACCGCCAAAAGAGCTTATCGAAGCGGCAGAAAAAGCACAGATTCCTATCTTACAAGCTTCTTCTAAAACGACTCAGGTTTCTAGTAGTGTGACAAATTTCTTAGAAGGTAGACTAGCCGAAAGATTTTCAATGCATGGGGTATTGCTAGATGTATTTGGAATTGGATTACTTATCACTGGTGAAAGTGGAGTGGGTAAATCAGAAACGGCTTTGGAATTAGTTCAAAAAGGACACCGACTCGTTGCAGATGATCGTGTGGAATTGTATCACTATGATGAATTAACCTTAATCGGGGAAGCACCAGAGATTTTAAATAACTTGATTGAAATTCGTGGTGTCGGGATTGTTGATGTGATGACGCTATTTGGAGCAGGAGCTATTTTAGATTCTAAACAAGTCGATTTAGTGGTCCATCTTGAAAATTGGACTCCTGAAAAGAGATATGATCGATTAGGTGGAAATATGGAAAATGTCGAAATTTTAGGAGTTGAAATTCCTAAAATTCGTATTCCGGTGAAGACAGGTCGAAATGTATCGATTATTCTTGAAGTAGCCTGTATGAACTTCCGCGCTAAAAAAATGGGCTTTGATGCTACAGAAAACTTTACCAATCGATTGTCTAAATTGATTGAAGAAAATAAAGAAGTTTAGGAGTAAACAGTAAATGAATGTATTAGAAATGGCTTTGACCATTAATCCAATTGCTTTTGAAATGGGAGGGTTACAAGTACGATGGTATGGAATTATTATTGCCTTTGGAATCTATTTGGCAACGACTTTAGCAGATAGGGAAGCTACCAGAAAAGGCTATCGCAAGGATTTTATAATTGACTTGGTGTTCTGGGCAGTCCCTCTCGGATTTGTTGGAGCAAGATTGTATTACATTCTTTTTGAATGGAAATATTATTTAGCAAATCCAGCCGAAATTATTCAAATTTGGCATGGTGGTATCGCAATTTACGGTGGAGTGATTGCAGGGGCCGCAACGGTTTATTGGTTTACTAAAAAAGAGAAAGTTTCTTTTGCCTTACTTCTTGATATTTTGGCTCCTGTTGTATTGCTAGCTCAGTCAATTGGTCGCTGGGGGAACTTTACAAATCAAGAGGCACATGGTGAAGCGACTACTCGTGCTTTCTTAGAAGGATTGCATTTACCAAACTTCATCATTGAACAGATGAATATCAATGGAACATACTACCAACCAACCTTCTTATACGAATCACTTTGGTCGTTTATCGGAGTGCTTATTTTATTCTATCTTCGTAGACGCAAAGGGATAAAAGTAGGAGAAATAGCTGCTGGCTATTTAATTTGGTATTCATTTGGTCGTTTCTTCATCGAAGGAATGCGTACAGATAGCCTCTGGATGTTTAACGTCATCAGAATTTCTCAACTGGTTTCAATCGTACTATTCCTATTAGGAATTGGTCTGATTATTGTAAGAAGACGTCGAGTGCCAGCGGTTCCGGATTATGTCTCTATCGATAATCCACAATCTCCAATATTGTTTTGAAAAGTGTAAAGGAGTTTTGATATGAAAAAAATCGCCATTTTAGGAGCTGGTTCATGGGGAACTGCATTAGCGATGGTTTTAGCAGAAAACCAACATGAAGCTCGACTTTGGGGAAATAATGAAGCTCAAATTAAAGAAATTAATGAGCGTCATACGAATGAACATTTCTTACCTGGGGTTTTCTTAGATCCTTCGATTAAAGGATATTTAGATTTAGCAGAAGCGGTAAAAGATGTGGATGCGATTTTATTCGTACTCCCAACAAAAGTGATTCGTTTGGTTGCGAAACAATTAAATGACTTGCTCGAGAATAAACCGATGATTATTCATGCAAGTAAGGGATTAGAGCAAGGAACGTATAAACGTATTTCAGAAATTTTAGCAGAAGAACTAGACCGTAATCGCTACGAGGATATTGTAGTGTTATCCGGACCAAGTCATGCAGAAGAAGTTTCTAGACGAGATATTACGACAATTACAGCGGCATGTGAAAATATAGAATCTGCAAAATATGTACAAAAACTGTTTAGCAATTCATTTTTCCGTGTATATACGAATACTGATTGCATAGGAGTTGAAATGGGAGCGGCATTAAAGAATGTTATTGCTGTTGGAGCAGGGGCTCTTCATGGGTTAGGATACGGAGATAATGCAAAAGCAGCCTTGATGACAAGAGGGTTAACAGAAATCAGTCGTCTGGGAGTAGCTTTTGGAGCAGATCCGCTGACTTTTATTGGACTTAGTGGGGTAGGAGATTTAATTGTTACTTGTACGAGTATTCATTCTCGTAACTGGAGATGTGGGGATCAAATTGGGAAAGGAATTCCACTTCCAACGATTCTAGAAAATATGGGAATGGTTGTTGAGGGGGTAGAAACCTGTAAAGCAGTGTATGCTTTGGCAAAAGAAAAAAATATTGAAATGCCAATTACGGCTGCAGTTTACAATGTGTTATATAACGGACATGATGTTCGCAAAGAAATTCAATGCCTAATGGGTCGTGAATATAAATCAGAAGCATCCATAAAAGAACACCAATAAAACGAACGGAGGAATAAACAGATGCAAAAAGTGAGAAAAGCAGTCATTCCAGCTGCTGGGTTAGGAACTCGTTTTCTTCCAGCAACAAAAGCTATGGCAAAGGAAATGTTACCAATCGTGGATAAACCTACGATTCAATATATTGTAGAGGAAGCTCTAGCATCAGGAATTGAAGATATTTTAATTGTTACTGGTAAGAGTAAACGTCCAATCGAGGATCATTTTGACTCAAACATCGAATTAGAGTCAAACCTTGAGGCCAAAGGAAAGAAAGAGTTATTAGAACTCGTTCAAGAAACAACAGGAATTAACTTGTACTTTGTTCGTCAATCGTATCCAAAAGGGTTAGGAGATGCGGTTCTTCAAGCAAAAGCTTTTGTTGGCGGAGAGCCATTCGTCATTATGCTTGGAGATGATATTATGCGAGATGAAGTACCTTTAACAAAACAATTGATTGAAGGCTACGAAAGAACCCATGCTTCAAATATCGCCGTCATGGAAGTTCCTAATGAAGAAACTTATAAATACGGAATTATCGATCCAGAAAGTGAAGTAGAAGATGGATTGTACAATGTACGTCGTTTCGTTGAAAAACCAAAACCTGAAGAAGCACCAAGTAATTTAGCCATTATCGGTCGCTACTTATTAACACCAGAAATTTTTGAAATTTTAGAAAAGCAAGAACCTGGTGCAGGTGGGGAAGTTCAATTAACAGATGCGATTGATACATTGAATTTAACGCAAAGAGTGTTTGCTAAACAATTTAAAGGTGAACGTTTTGATGTGGGTGACAAGTTCGGATTTATGAAGACGAGCATTGAATTTGGATTAGAACATCCAGAAATCAAAAATAGCTTAAAAGAATACCTGATTGCATTAGGTAAGAAATTACAAGGAAATACTAGTGAGCAATAAAGTTGCCCAATTGATGTTCGTATCTTAAACTGAAATGGAAGGAGAGCGTTGGACTATGTCTCAGCGCTCTTAGTTTATACAAAAGGAGAATCTCTGATGGAAGAAAGAACAATTTATGATGTAGTCATTATTGGAAGTGGCCCTGGTGGGATGACGGCGGCACTTTACACTTCTCGTGCGAATTTAAAAACGTTAATCTTAGAAAAAGGTGTTCCTGGAGGAGAATTATTAAATACTTCAGATGTAGAAAACTATCCTGGTTTCCCTACAATTTCTGGGCCAGAATTAGCGGACAATATGTATAAAGGTGCAATGCAATTCGGCGCAGAATATGCTTATGGCCAAGTGTCAAAAATCGAATTAGAGGGCGATCTTAAAGTCATCACTGCAGGCAAGAAAACATACTATGCCTACGCAGTTGTCATTGCGACTGGTTCCTATCACCGTAAATTAGAAGTTCCTGGTGAAGAAGAATATGCCGGACGTGGTGTTTCTTACTGTGCGGTATGTGATGGAGCATTCTTCAAAGATAAGAAAATCTTCGTCATCGGGGGAGGAGACTCAGCGGTTGAAGAAGGAACGTATTTAACACAATTCGGAAAAAGCGTGACTATCGTTCACCGTCGCGATCAATTACGTGCACAAAAAGTATTGCAAGACCGTGCATTCGCCAATGAAAAAATCGATTTTTTATGGAATTCAACCGTAGAAGAATTCGTAGGAGACGGTTCTAAAATCACAGGCGTTTGCGTAAAAGATATAAATACAGGCGAAGTAACTACTCATGATGCGGATGGTGTCTTTATCTATGTGGGACTTTTACCAGTTTCGGATCCATTCAAGGACTTAAACATCACAGATGCAGAAGGTTGGATTGTAACAAACGAGAAAATGGAAACTTCTATTCCTGGTATCTTTGCAGTCGGCGATGTTCGTCAAAAAACATTGCGTCAAATTACAACAGCAGTTGGAGATGGCGGACAAGCAGGACATATGGTCTATAATTACGTGGAAGAAATTAAAGAAAAACAATAATATTTACGGGAAAGGTCCTATCATCATTTATTTGATGATAGGACCTTTTTTGGCAAAAGAATTCCATTTATAAAATAAAAAATAGTCTGTTTTTTAATATAATTACAATAATGTGAAATGAAATACTTTTCAGAAAAATTATGATAGAATAATAAAAATATGAAAGGTGGTGTATGAATGAGCAAAAATATCATAAAAGGACTAGTATTTACATTTTTGGGATTAACATTAATAGCGTGTTCACGTAGGTCAGGACAAACAGCAGATAATTCTGTTCCGGGAGTTCAAATTTCCAATAATCAGTCTTCAACAACAGAGTCCAAAGGAGAAAAAGTAGAAAATACGACAAAATCTCTAGATACAACAGATTCTTCTAAGGTTGAAACAACCACTGTAGAACCAAAAACTATAGTAGAACAAAAAAGTGGGAATACACTAGCGAAACAAGCGATTGCAGAGATTGAAAAAAGAAAGAAAATCGTTCTAGATGAGAATTATGATATTCTTATTCAAGCTCAAACAAGTGATACCATCGATTTACAAATTCGACATGAGGAACGTTCTTCGACGTCAATTTATGGATTTTTTAGATATCATGCTAAAGACCATAAGCTAGAGGAGATGGATAGTCTCACGGGAGAATATAAAATAGTCGAGTAATTTAGGAAAGAAGGGGTCAATATGACAAATACAGTAAATTTAGATTGGAATAATTTAGGATTCGATTATATTAAGACAGACTTACGCTTCATCAGTTATTACAAAGATGGACAGTGGGATGAAGGCGCATTGATTGAAGATAATGTATTAAAAGTAGATGAAGCAGCGACTGCACTTCACTATGGACAACAATGTTTTGAAGGACTAAAAGCATACCGTTGTAAAGATGGCAGCATCAACTTATTCCGTGTGGATCAAAATGCAGCTCGTATGGCTCGTTCTTGTCGTCGATTACTCATGCCAGAATTCCCTGAAGAACGCTTTGTAGAAGCTGTGAAAAAAGTGGTGAAGGCAAACGAACAATGGCTACCACCTTACGGAACTGGAGGAAGTTTATATATCCGTCCGTTCATGATTGGGGTTGGAAACAATGTAGCGGTTCGTCCAGCAACGGAATATATTTTCTCAATCTTTGTAATGCCAGTAGGAGCATACTTCAAAGGTGGATTAACACCAACGAACTTCATCGTTTCTGAATATGACCGTGCAGCACACGTTGGTACAGGAGCTGCCAAGGTTGGTGGGAACTATGCAGCAAGCTTGCTGCCAGGTAAAGAAGCCAAAGAACGTCATTTCAGTGACTGTATTTACCTTGATCCGTTGACACATACAAAAATTGAAGAGGTAGGAGCTGCAAACTTCTTCGGAATTACGAAAGATAATCAATTTATCACCCCTTACTCTCCATCCATCTTACCAAGTATTACAAAATATTCATTACTATGGTTAGCAGAACACCGTTTAGGAATGACTGTAAAAGAAGCAGATGTGTATGTTGATCAATTAGATATTTTTGCTGAAGCAGGTGCTTGCGGTACAGCAGCAGTTATTTCTCCAGTAGGCGGAATTCAAAATGGGGATGACTTCCATGTGTTCTATTCAGAAACAGAAGTTGGACCAGTCACAAGACGTTTATATGATGAATTAGTAGGCATCCAATATGGAGATGTAGAAGCTCCAGAAGGTTGGATTCAAAAAGTTTTATAGGAATAAAATTTTTTGAATCCGTGGTATTGTGAATTGACAAAGCGCATTGCATTTGTTAATATATACCAGTATGAAACTCAATGAGTTAATGAAATAAATTGAATGAGAGGTGTCATCCATGCGTATCAACATTTTATTAGAATGTGCTGAAACAGGTGAACGTTTATACTTAACAAGCAAAAACAAACGTAACAATCCAGAGCGTTTAGAATTAAAAAAATATTCTCCAAAATTACGTAAACACGTTGTCTTCAAAGAAACTAAAAAATAATTTTGAGAAATTCCAAAGAGTTAGGCTGGTGCCTAACTCTTTTTTTGTGCTTTGGTAAACAGACCGCAGGTCTTTTATGAATCATTTGGATCTCTATAGTAGCTACAATAGCTGTACCGGCGTGAGCCTTAGGTCTCACTGCCTATCGAGCCTCAAAGTAGGAGTAAGGAATGAATTCCTAACTCCTACTTATTCGCATCGATTACACTCGCTATTGTTGCTACTATGGACCAAATGATTCTTCAGACCTGCGTGTATAAAAAAGGTAGGTAGTGCCTAATATTTTGGATTCTACATTTTATTTCTTTGAACAAGGTGTTTAGAAATTTTGTCTTGAGGGAACGGAAATGAGTTAGTGTGTGCTTCGCAGGAGGGTGAAAAAGAATGAGCTGCTTCTTGAAGATTTTATACTAGTTTCTTTAAAATCACGTGTTTTAAATTTTGTTGAGCAAGAAATAAAAACGAGAAGTAGTATATTTCACCAGATTTGGTGAGAAGAGATAAATAATGTAACTTATTCTACTTTACTAAAAATGCAAAGAGGCTCGCGGAGGGAACATGGGATTCTATAATAGCAGTAATAGGGGATGGCACTAAAAGCGAATTAGCGGGAGTTGGGAGGTTTTCCTTACTCCCGCTTTGAGGTTTAGAGGTGAGAGACTTTGACTCGAACCGGTGCCCTATTACAGCGATTATGAAAAAATCCCATGTTCCAAAAGCAAGGCTCTTTCTTTCTTTGCAAGCAGCACCCAGTTCAATTGTTCATGGTATGTGTTCACAGAGGTGGAGATATCATGTATACTAGAACAGGTGATATTTTTGGAAAAACGAAATTTTATAACGTCGGGGCATATTAATCGTGTAATTTTAACGATTGCGACTCCGCTAATGATTAATAATTTAATTCGGACTTTATACAATTTGACGGATGGATTATATGTGGCGCAACTGTCAGCAGAAGATTTCGCAGCCACCGCCTTTATTTGGCCGTTGAATTTTTTATTTATTTCTCTTGGAATGGGGATAAGTGTGGGAGCGACGGCGCTCATTGCTCAATATTTTGGAGCAGGAAAATTCAGAGAAGCCAAACGTTATGCTGGAAATGCGATGATTTTAACGTATTTCTTTGGATTCGTGTTATCGGTGATTGGATATTTCTTAGCACCTCTATTCGTGGAATGGATGGGGGCAGAGGGAACTTTTTTAGCAAAATCTGTATCGTATTTGAAAATTAACTTCATTGGACTATTCTTTGATTTTTGCTACTTTGGCTATCAATCCTTGCTAAATGCACAAGGAAGAACACGCACGATTACGATGATTAGTGCGGTTTCTTCGATTTCAAATGTAATTCTAGATCCTATCTTCATTTTTGTGACCATTCCTTTTGTCGGCCTTACCGGGTTAAACTGGGGAATTGAAGGAGCAGGATGGGCAACAGTCATTGCTAAAGTGTTGTTATTAGTGCTTGCCATTCGTGCGGTTCGTAAGGAATCGGAAATTCAAATCTATTTGAAACATGTCAAAGTGGATAAAGAAGTGATGAAAGAAATTCTCAAAGTCGCATGGCCATCTGCATTTGGGTATGGAGGAGCGGCATTAGGATTCACAGTTTTAAATGGATTGATTCAGTCATATGGAACGTCAGTGCTGGCTGCGTACTCGATGGTAAACCGCATCTCGGATTTACTGACGCAACCACAGATGGGAATCGGGGCGGCGCTAACCGCCATTATCGGACAAAACATGGGGGCAGGTCTTTATGAGCGTGCGCATGCCATCTTTAGACGAGCTCTACTATGGGTGCTGATGATTTCAACAGTCGGCTGTATAGTTGTCTTCTTCTTCCAATCTCCTATTCTTGGAATCTTTATTAAAGACGGAAGCGATGCCGTTCTTTGGGCAAATGCCGTTGAGTATTTAAACTATACCGCCTTTATCATTTTCTTCATGGGATTATTTTCAGCGTACAATGGTTTTTTCCAAGGATGTGGCGTGACGAAATATTCCATGAATATGTCAGTTGGACGTCTTTGGATCTTGCGCCTCCCAATTATTTGGGTGCTCGGAGCATTTACAGCACTCGGGGCTACCAGTGTATGGATTGCAATGTTATTGTCAAATGCGTTAACGGTTCTTTATGGACATATCGTCTATAAGACAAAAGACTGGAGTACATTACATTATGCGAAAGGAGAGAAAACGTGATTAAAGATTTTATTCATTATTACAAACCCTATAAGAAGTTATTCTTACTCGATTTTACGTGTGCGGTAATCGTGGCCATTCTCGAGCTTGCCTTTCCAATAATGGTGAGAAGTGTTATCGATAAGATTGTACCGTCTCAAAATTTACAACAAATTCTACTCGTGGGAGCTGGATTACTTGCGCTGTATGCCTTCTCGACAACTTTGAACTTTATTGTCGTGTACATGGGGCATATTTTAGGGATTAATATTGAAACGGATATGCGCCGTGAGTTGTTCGCGAAGGTTCAAAAACAATCCTTCTCGTTTTTTGATAATATGAAAATCGGGGAATTGATGAGCCGCTTGTCGAGTGATTTATTCGATATTAGTGAGTTAGCGCACCATGGACCTGAAGAGTTCTTTATCGCCGTGATGACCTTAATAGGTTCATTCTTCTTGATGTATCAAGTGCATCCAACGCTAGCGCTATTGACGATTTTCTTCGTTCCGATTATTGCAGTGGCACTGGCGGTATTTAACCGCCGCATGTCCCGTATTAACCGGAATATCTATAAAGGGCTTGCCAACTATACGGCAGGCTTGGAAAATGTACTGAGCGGAATGCGTGTAGTGAAGGCTTTTGCCAACGAAAACCACGAGCAACAACTCTTCGAAGAACTTATTCAAGAGTATCGTTCGAATAAAATTGCGTTCTATCGCACGATGGGAACGAGTAGCAGTTTCAACTACTTATTAATGCGCAGTATTAATCTTTTTAGTTTAATCGTAGGAGCGTACTTCACGGTCCTTGGAGATTTAACTGCTGGAGAATTAGTTGGCTACATTTTACTGTCCAATGTGTTTGTGGGACCGATTAATAAGATGAACTCCATGATTGAACTGTATCCAAAAGGATTTGCGGGATTTCGTCGTTTCAAAGAATTAATGAGTGTTGAAATTGATATTGAAGACGCACCCGATGCCATTCCAGCTCCTGCGTTTGTTGGACGAGTGGAATATAAAAACGTGGGATTTGGATACGAAGAAGGTAAAAAAGTATTGGAACACATCAACTTGACGGTCGAACCAGGGCAAACTGTTGCCTTCGTTGGGCCAAGTGGAGTTGGGAAGACAACGCTTGTGAACTTATTGCCACGCTTCTATGATTTAAAAGAAGGCGAAATCTTGGTCGATGGAACAAACATCAATCAGTTCACCTTACAATCGCTTCGCCGTCAAATCGGTATTGTGCAACAAGATGTATTCCTTTTTAATGGAACAATTCGTGAAAATGTGTTGTACGGAAGACTCGATGCAACGGATGAAGAAGTAGACCGTGCGATCGAGCAAGCAAAACTAAAAGAAGTCATCGAGGATTTAGAAGATGGAGTAGATACACATATCGGAGAACGTGGTGTGAAATTGTCAGGCGGACAAAAACAACGTCTGTCAATTGCACGTATCTTTTTGAAGAATCCTTCTATTTTAATCTTGGATGAAGCCACAAGTGCGCTCGATACTCAAACGGAGAAATTTATTCAACAATCGTTTGACGAGTTAGCAAAAGGCAGAACGACGTTTATTATCGCTCACCGCCTAGCTACGATTAAAAATGCAGACCGTATTATTGTAGTCACAGAAGATGGACTAACCGAAGACGGCACGCATGAAGAATTGCTCGCCAAAAACGGAGCGTATGCAGCTTTATACAAAGCACAATTTAAATAGAATAAAAGGAGACGGTGATAGTGAATAAAAAATGGATTGCTGGAATTATGATTGTGATTGCGATTTTTCTAGCGGTATATAGCTATATAGCATTACCTGATTTGGTTACGGTACAAATTGATTTTTCAGGAAATTCGTCCAGACAAGAACCTAAACTCTTAGCTCTTCTATTTCCTCTTGTGCTAACAATTGGAGGGAGTATTGCTTATATTGTGAGTGAAGTAAAAGAAAAGAAATATCTGCTATTGGCAATTGTAGGTATTCTTGTTGCAATTATCACCATCATAGCCAATCTTTAAAGGAAGAACGAAATTTTCAATTTCTAAAGAAAAACGGTGTTTTGGACCCACATTGTGGGTCCTTTTTTATCCTTGTCGCTCAGCCTTTTTGACATTAGAGAAAACTATGATACAATGACCCAGAGAAAACTTAAGGAGAACGTTGATGAGTATTTTAAATGTAGAAAAATTAACACACGGCTTTGGTGAAAGAGCCATCTTCAATGATGTAAGCTTCCGTCTATTAAAAGGGGAACACATCGGACTCGTTGGAGCAAACGGTGAAGGGAAATCAACCTTCATGAATATAGTGACAGGTCAATTACAACCAGACGAAGGAAAAATCGAGTGGTCTAAAAATGTAAAGGTGGGATACTTGGACCAACATACAGTCCTAGAACCAGGAATGACCGTTCGCAGTGTCCTTCAAAAAGCCTTTGACGATTTATTTGTAGCAGAAGCGCGTATCAATGAATTGTATATGGCAATGGGAGACGCAAACGAAGACGAAATGAACACGATGCTGGAAGAAGTGGGCGAGTTGCAAGAGCGACTAGATAGCCATGACTTCTATATTCTTGATGCCAAAATTGATGAAGTAGCACGTGCGTTAGGCGTTGCAGCATTTGGGATGGATAGTGACGTGAGTGAACTCAGTGGTGGGCAACGTACGAAAGTATTGCTTGCAAAACTATTATTAGAAAAACCAGATATTTTATTACTTGACGAGCCAACAAACTACCTAGACGCAGAACATATTGAATGGTTAAAACGTTACTTACAAGAATACGAAAATGCTTTTATCCTGATTTCGCATGATATTCCATTCTTAAACAGTGTCGTCAACTTGATTTACCATATGGACAATCAAGAGCTGAACCGTTATGTTGGGGACTATAATCAGTTCCAAGAAGTGTATGCGATGAAAAAATCTCAACTAGAAGCAGCATATAATCGTCAACAAAAGGAGATTGCGGACTTAAAGGACTTTGTAAACCGGAATAAGGCGCGTGTTGCAACGCGTAATATGGCGATGTCTCGTCAGAAGAAACTGGATAAGATGGAAGTTATCGAATTAGCCAGTGAAAAGCCAAAACCAAAATTCGACTTCAAGACTTCTAGAGCTCCTGGTCGTTACATTTTCCAAGCCGAAGATTTAGCGATTGGATACGACCGTCCATTAACAGGACATATTAATCTTGAAATGGAACGTGGCCAAAAGATTGCGATTGTCGGTGCAAATGGTATCGGGAAAACGACACTCTTGAAGAGCTTATTAGGGATTATTAAACCATTGAACGGAAAAGTAACACGTGGGGACTATATCGACCTTGGGTATTTCGAACAAGAAACGCCAAAAGGAAATCGTAAGACAGCCTTAGAAGAAATCTGGGATACCTTCCCATCGATGACACAACCAGAAGTACGTGCAGCGCTCGCTCGTTGTGGATTAACCAGTAAGCACATCGAGAGCCAAGTGCAAGTACTCAGTGGTGGAGAACAAGCAAAAGTTCGCTTCTGTAAATTGATGAATGAAGAGTCAAACGTGCTCGTACTCGACGAACCGACAAACCATTTGGATGTCGATGCGAAAGAGGAATTAAAACGCGCCTTACAAGAATATAAAGGAAGTATTTTAATGGTTTGCCATGAGCCTGAATTTTATGAAGGATTAGTGACAGATATTTGGGATTTTTCAAAATTCGCATAAAAATTAAATTCTTCACTTTTAGGGAAGAAAGTTGATACAACCCCTTACAAAGCAGGACTTGAATTTAGTTCAAGTTCTGCTTTTTGTGCATCAAAAAACGCTACAAAACAATGTTTGTAGCGTGGAGTATATTGTAAGCCGATAAGGAATTTTTAAACCAACAATTGGATTTAATGATGGAAATCGTAGAGGACGTAATGGAGTATGGTGAAGATGAACCTGTTTATGCAGTTTACAAATACAATATTAGTTTAGGTGCTACAATTATTGTCGATTATTGGTACGTGAATGAACCGCGTGTTGAAAACGACACAGAAGATTCTCAATTGATTTTAGAACATTATGAGGAACTAGAAAAACTCAAAAAGAGCAGACAAAACAAATGAGTTTATTCGAATTGATGGAAGAGTTCAGAGGGCAGTTAGAGAAATATAAAATTCGGAAAATTGAAGACTAAAAAAGCGGGCTAGTGACAGCTCGCTTTTTTGTACTCTTTTTGTACTCAATTTTATACTATTGTGTGCTTTGGCAGGAAATGTAAATGTTGATTTTACAACTTTTTGAAACGCTAGGAAACGTTAAAAAATATCGCCTAGGGGAGTCGAACCCCTGTTATGAGAACCGGAATCTCATGTGATATCCACTACACTAAGGCGACGTTCTTTCCTAAGTGTATCTAATTTTATAAAACTGTGCAAGTTTTGGAAAAAAATCAGAGTATATAGGAGAAATAGTCTAATTCGTTTATTTTTAAAAGAGAGCAAAAAAGCATAAGAAGAGAGCAACATTACCATATATGGTAATTACCAAATATGGTAATGTTTGAGTGGGAGGGAAAATTATGAAAATAGAACATCAGATTGACCCAAGAACGTTAGAGTATGTGGATAGTAGACCGTATAAAGAAAAGGTGAAAATGCTTGCTGCTCTTAAACTGTTGGATAAGGAAGGATTAAGTCCTGCGATACTCGAAATGTGGGGAAATAAATCGCAGACTGAATTGAATATTCCAGTTGTATATACTAAAGAGGAGGCTTTAAAAAATGGATCAAAATCTGAAGCGTTCAATAGCACGCTTGTCATTGGATTGGGAGAACTACGAAAAAGACTTAGATTTAGATTTCACTCTAAAAGAAATGGCAGTAAGGATTACAGAGTTGAGACTTGTGTCCGGACTCTCACGTACCGAATTTGCAGAAAAGGTTGGGATAAAACCAGCTCATTTGTCACGGTTAGTTTCAGGACACCATAATCCCTCAATTTTATTCTTAGAAGAGATGGCACAAAAAGTCGGAGCACATATGGAAATTTCTTTTGTGATGGATGACGGAGAAACTTGCCATGAAAAGCTTAATAAACAAATAGGGACAAAATAAGTCCCTTTGTATCGTAAAACTTAACCAAATTGTAATCTGAGGGCGGTTGCATTTCTTGTATTTTATGTTAAAATATAAATGTGTTCAGAAATATGGATTCAAAGATACCGGAAATAAGCGGGACGATATTCGACCCTATCTGGAGATGATTGGAGGAAGGTTTCGATGAATTATCTTAATCTATCTCATCTATTGGTTCCAGAAAGCAGAATCGTTCTTCAAACGCGATTCCGTATTTTACAAGCCATCGCGACGTATCAGCCGATTGGACGAAGAGCCCTTGCAAAAGTGGTCCAAATGTCTGAGAGAACACTTCGTAATGAATGTGAGGCGATGAAGAAATTAGACCTCATTGAAGTGCAAGGCTCAGGGATGTATCTTACGGAAATTGGTGAATTTATATTAGAACGGTCGGATGATTTAAAAAACAACTTTATCCAGATGAGTCTGGTAGAACATGAAGTGGCAAAAGCACTAGGGGTTCAATATGTGAAAGTGGTTGAGAATCCGACAAAAACATCTAAGTTGGTTCAAGAGATTATGGATGTTCTCTTACCGCTTGGTGCTTCCATTATTGCCATCACTGGAGGTCAAACGATGGTTCGTGTCAGCGAAGGGTTCACAAAGGAAATCTCGATGAACCGAGACCTTACGATTGTTCCTGCAAGAGGAGGAATGTTTGGGTCAATGCTGATTCAGGCAAATAATGTCAGTGAGAAAATGGCGATGGGAATTGGCGCTCATCATGAAGCGCTCTTTGTTCCAGAACATGTCCAACAAGCAACTTATACGCCCTTAATGCAAGAACCTTCCGTCGCAAAGACGATAGGCCTCATGAAAAAGGCGGAGTGTTTGTTATATAGCGTTGGAAGTGCTATTATTATGGGAGAGAGACGTGGACTTTCAGAAGAACAAATGGTTACGTTAAAAGAGAAAAAAGCAATTGGCGAAGCGTTCGGTTGTTTCTTCGATGCAGAAGGAAATGTGGTGTTAAAAATCCCACGAGTAGGGCTGCATCTTAGTGATTTATCTACGATTCCACATTCGATTGCCGTTGTGGAAGGCGAAGAAAAGGCAGCTGCTTTAAAAGCATATGCCAAATTAGCTCCGGTAGATCGCACATGGTTTGTGATTGACAAGGAGATATCAGAGTTGGTTTTGAACGGGGCAACCCGCAAAAAATAAAATAAAAATTCCTAGGAGGAAAAACTATATGACAGTTAAAGTTGGTATTAACGGTTTCGGACGTATCGGTCGTTTAGCATTCCGTCGTATTCAAGATGTGGAAGGATTAGAAGTTGTTGCAATCAATGACTTAACAGACGCTAAGCAATTAGCTCACTTGTTAAAATATGATTCAACACAAGGACGTTTCAACGGTGAAGTTGAAGTGTTAGATGGAGCTTTCCGCGTTAACGGTAAAGAAGTTAAAGTGCTTGCTAACCGTAATCCTGAAGAATTACCATGGGGTGAACTAGGCGTTGATATCGTTTTAGAATGTACTGGTTTCTTCACTTCTAAAGAAAAAGCTGAATTACACTTAAAAGCTGGTGCTAAACGCGTTGTTATTTCTGCACCTGGTGGAAATGACGTGCCTACAGTTGTATTCAACACAAACCACGACATTTTAACAGGTGACGAAACAGTTATCTCTGGTGCTTCATGTACTACAAACTGCTTAGCTCCAATGGCTAAAGCATTAAACGACAAATTCGGTATTGTTGAAGGTTTAATGACAACAATCCACGGTTACACTGGTGACCAAAACACATTAGACGCACCTCACGCAAAAGGTGACTTACGTCGTGCTCGTGCTGCAGCAGTAAACATCGTTCCTAATACAACAGGTGCTGCTAAAGCTATCGGATTAGTAATCCCAGAATTAAACGGAAAATTAGATGGAGCTGCACAACGTGTTCCTGTTCCAACAGGTTCATTAACTGAATTAGTAACTGTTTTAGAAAAACCAGTTACTGCTGAAGAAATCAATGCAGCTATGAAAGAAGTAGCTAACGAATCTTACGGTTACACTGAAGATCCAATCGTTTCTTCTGATATCGTAGGTATCACTTATGGTTCATTATTCGATGCAACTCAAACTAAAGTAATGACTGTAGGCGACAAACAATTAGTTAAAACTGTTGCTTGGTACGATAACGAAATGTCATACACTGCACAATTAGTTCGTACTTTACAATACTTTGCAAAACTATAATTTAAACTATAGATTTAGCTAATCGTATCTATTTTCTCAGGGCGATGGAAGCATTCGCTTCCTCGCCCTGTTTTCATAATGTGAGTAATGCACTCGCTCCAAATAAAAATGTAGGAGGCTATTTTATGGCTAAAAAAATCGTTACAGACTTACAAGTGGAAGGGAAAAAAGTTTTAGTTCGTGTGGACTTCAACGTTCCTTTAAAAGATGGCGTGATTACAGACGACAACCGTATTGTTCAAGCGTTGCCAACGATTAAGCACTTATTAGATCACAATGCTAAAGTGATCTTATTCTCTCACTTAGGTAAAGTGAAATCTGAAGAAGACAAAGCTAAATTGAGCTTACGTCCAGTTGCAGAACGCTTATCTGAGTTATTAGAAAAACCAGTGACTTTCGTTCCAGAAACTCGTGGAGAAAAGTTAGAAGCTGCTATTAATGTACTTAAAGAAGGCGATGTTTTATTATTCGAAAATACTCGTTTCGAAGATTTAGATGGCAAGAAAGAATCTAAAAACGACCCTGAATTAGGTAAATATTGGGCTTCTTTAGGCGATTTATTTGTTAATGATGCTTTCGGGACAGCTCACCGCGCGCATGCTTCAAACGTTGGTATTGCTAGCCAATTAGAATCAGCTGCGGGGTTCTTGATGGAAAAAGAAATCAAGTTTATCGGTGGTGCAGTAGATAACCCAGAACGTCCATTCGTGGCAATCTTAGGTGGAGCAAAAGTTTCAGACAAGATTGGGGTTATCAACAGCTTATTAGACAAAGCTGATAAAGTTCTTATCGGTGGAGGAATGGCTTACACATTCTTCAAAGCAATGGGACGCGAAGTAGGTCTTTCATTATTAGAAGTAGATCGCGTGGAATTAGCAAAAGAAATTATGCAAAAAGCTGGCGACAAATTAGTGTTACCAATCGATAACGTTGTTGCTAAAGAATTCTCTAACGATGCAGTAGCTACAATTGTTGCTTCAGATGCAATTCCAGCAGATCAAGAAGGGTTAGATATTGGACCTAAGACAGTTGAATTATTTGCAAGCTACTTAAAAGATGCAAAAACTGTTGTATGGAATGGACCAATGGGTGTATTCGAATTACCAAACTTTGCTAAAGGAACAATCGGTGTATGTGAAGCGATTGCGAACCTTGAAGGCGCAACTACAATTATCGGTGGTGGGGACTCAGCAGCAGCTGCAATCTCACTAGGATACGCTGATAAATTCACTCACATTTCAACAGGTGGTGGAGCTTCTCTAGAATATCTAGAAGGTAAGGAACTACCAGGTGTTGCTGCTATCAGTGATAAATAATTTTAAACATTAAAAGGAGATGTTGTGTATATGCGTAAACCAATTATTGCCGGAAACTGGAAAATGAATAAAAACCCAAAAGAAACTCAAGCTTTTGTGGAAGCTGTTGTTGGTAAATTACCTTCAGGCGAACGCGTAGAGAGTGCTGTCGCTGCTCCTGCAGTGGACTTAGTCACTTTATTAGAATATGCGAAAGGCTCAGAATTAAAAGTAGCTGCTGAAAACTGCTACTTCGAAGATGCTGGAGCTTTCACTGGTGAAACTTCACCTAAAGTATTAGCTGAAATGGGCGTGCACTACGTAGTCATCGGCCACTCAGAACGTCGTGAGTACTTCCACGAAACAGATGAAGACATCAACAAAAAAGCACATGCAATTTTCAGAAACGGCTTAACACCAATCATTTGTTGTGGTGAAACATTAGAAACTTACGAAGCAGGAAAAGCTTCAGAATTCGTAGGCGGACAAGTTTCTGCAGCATTGAAAGGTTTATCAAACGAGCAAGTATCATCATTAGTAATTGCTTATGAACCAATCTGGGCTATCGGAACTGGTAAATCAGCATCTCAAGATGACGCTCAAAAAATGTGTAAAGTAGTTCGTGACGTAGTAGCAGCTGACTTCGGTCAAGAAGTTGCTGACAAAGTTCGCGTACAATACGGTGGATCTGTTAAACCAGAAAACATTGCTGAATACATGGCTTGTCCAGATGTGGACGGAGCTCTTGTAGGTGGAGCAAGCTTACAACCAGATTCATTCTTAGCTTTATTGGAGGCAGTAAAATAATGGCAAAATCACCTGTTGCAATTATTATCTTAGATGGTTTCGGATGGAGACCAGAAGTTGAAGGTAATGCCGTTGCACAAGCAAAAAAACCAAATTTTGATCGTTATTATAACGAATTCCCTCATACAACATTAAAAGCTTCTGGATTAGATGTAGGTCTGCCAGATGGACAAATGGGGAACTCAGAAGTAGGTCATACAAATATCGGTGCTGGACGTATCGTTTACCAAAGCTTAACTCGTATCGACAAAGCGATTTTAGATGGTGAATTTGAAACAAACCCAGCATTAAATGGTGCGTTTAATCATGTGAAAGAAAACGGCTCTGCATTACACTTATTCGGATTATTATCTGATGGTGGGGTACACAGCCACATCAACCATTTATTAGCATTAGTGGAAACAGCTAAAGCAAAAGGAATCGACAAGGTGTCCATTCATGCCTTCATGGATGGACGTGACGTAGACCCTAAAGCTGGTCCTTCTTACATTAAAACTTTAGAAGATAAATTAGCTGAAGTAGGCGTAGGTCAAATCGCAACAGTTTCAGGTCGTTACTATGCAATGGACCGTGACAAACGTTGGGAACGTGTGAAATTAGCTTATGATGCTATTGCTCATAGCGAAGGCCCACAATTCGAAAGCGCACAAGCTGTTATCGAGGATAGCTATGCTAAAGACGTTACAGATGAATTCGTTATTCCATCAGTAATCGTTAAAGATGGCAAACCAGTGGCAAAAGTTGAAAACAATGATGCAATCATCTTCTTCAACTTCCGTCCTGACCGTGCAATTCAATTATCAAATGCGTTCACTGATAAAGAGTGGACAAACTTTGACAGAGGTGCACGTGCTACAAATGTCAAATTTGTGACAATGACTTTATATAACCCAAGTGTGGATGCAGAAGTGGCATTCCCACCAATCCCAATGACAAACGTTCTTGGTGAAGTGTTATCTAAAGCAGGGCTTGCACAATTACGTATTGCTGAAACTGAAAAATACCCACACGTAACATTCTTCATGAATGGTGGACGTAACGAAGAATTCCCTGGCGAAAACCGTATTTTAATTCCTTCTCCAAAGGTTGCAACTTACGATTTGAAACCAGAAATGAGTGCATACGAAGTAGGAGATGCATTATACAACTCAATCATCAATGATGAAAATGATGCCATCATCTTGAACTTCGCTAACCCAGACATGGTTGGACACTCAGGAATGTTAGAACCAACCATCAAAGCGATTGAAGCAGTGGACGAAAACTTAGGGAAAGTAGTTGACGCCATCCTTGAAAAAGGTGGTAGCGCAATTATTTTTGCAGACCATGGTAACTCAGAAACAATGATTACACCAGAAGGAACACCACATACTGCACATACAACTGTGCCAGTACCAGTGATTATTACGAAGAAAGGTGTAACATTACGCGAGGGTGGACGTTTAGCAGACGTCGCTCCAACAATGCTTGATCTATTAAATGTTGAAAAACCAGCAGAAATGACTGGAGAAACATTGATTGAAAAATAAAGAAAACCTTAGGAATTCTTGAAAGTCTATAGGTTTTCGATTAAAATAATAACGTACAAAATAAAATTTAAAGGAGTTAATAAATCATGCCATTTATTACAGATGTATTAGCAAGAGAAGTACTAGACTCACGTGGAAACCCAACAATCGAAGTTGAAGTTTACACAGAAAGTGGAGCGTTCGGACGCGGTATGGTTCCTTCAGGAGCTTCAACTGGTGAATACGAAGCAGTTGAATTACGTGACGGCGACAAATCTCGTTACTTAGGAAAAGGAGTTCAAAAAGCAGTTGACAATGTGAACAACATTATCGCTGAAGCTATCTTAGGTTATGATGTTCGTGAGCAAATGGCGATCGACAAATTAATGATCGAATTAGATGGAACTCCAAACAAAGGTAAATTAGGAGCTAACGCAATCTTAGGCGTATCTATCGCTGTAGCACGCGCAGCTGCTGACTACTTAGATCAACCTTTATACCAATACTTAGGCGGATTCAACACTAAAGTATTACCAACACCAATGATGAACATCGTTAACGGTGGATCTCACTCAGATGCTCCAATCGCATTCCAAGAGTTCATGATTTTACCAGTTGGTGCGCCAACATTCAAAGAAGCTTTACGTTGGGGTGCTGAAGTATTCCACGCATTGAAAGCTATCTTACATGACCGTGGTTTAGTAACTGCTGTAGGTGACGAAGGTGGTTTTGCTCCAACATTCGAAGGAACTGAAGATGCTGTAGAAACAATCTTAGCAGCAATCAAAAAAGTAGGTCTAGAACCTGGTAAAGATGTTTACTTAGGATTTGACTGTGCTTCATCTGAATTCTTCAAAGATGGCGTATATGACTACACAATCTTCGAAGGTGAAAAAGGTGCTAAACGTACTCCAGCTGAACAAGTTGAATACTTAGCTGAATTAGTTGAAAAATACCCAATCATCACAATCGAAGACGGCTGTGACGAAAACGACTGGGATGGATGGAAATTATTAACTGAACGCTTAGGCGGTAAAGTTCAATTAGTTGGTGACGATTTATTCGTAACAAATACTGAAATCTTATCTCGTGGTATTGCACAAGGCGTTGCAAACTCAATCTTAATCAAAGTAAACCAAATCGGTACTTTAACTGAAACATTCAACGCAATCGAAATGGCTCAAAAAGCTGGATACACTGCAGTTGTTTCACACCGTTCTGGTGAAACTGAAGATTCAACAATTGCTGACATCGCAGTTGCTACAAACGCTGGACAAATCAAGACTGGTTCATTAAGCCGTACAGACCGTATTGCTAAATACAACCAATTATTACGTATTGAAGATCAATTAGGTGACTTAGCTGTTTACCAAGGTCTATCAGCGTTCTACAACTTAAAAAAATAATTAATTCCTAGGAATTACGGAGGGGAAGCGATCTGCTTTCCCTCCTTTTTTGTGCAAAAATTGAGGGTTCAACCGAAGGTTGAAAGGATAAGAAATAGCGCTTATTTTATACAGAGTCACTATTTAATGAGTTTGTTTGAAAAATGATAACCTTACTGATAGCCGTTTGAATATAGTGAAATCTGTGATGGGGCACCGCCTTGAGCCAAAGGGCTCGCGGTCTTCGAAGCTTCAAAGAGGGAGTAGCGAAACCATTCGCAACTCCCTCTAATTCACATTCGATGCCATTCCCCATCACTCATTCCACTATAACGGCTATCTTCGGTTATCATTTTTCAATGTGATTTCATCACTAAATTTTCTAAAACAAGCGCTGTTTCTTATCCTTAATGATTGAACAACCCAATTTTTGCTAAATAAGAGAGAAGAGTTAAAAAATGTTTTAAAAACGGCTATCAATCAGGTTATCATTTTTCAAAATGTTGGAAGGAGAGCAAAATAGTTATAGTAAATCGCAAGAAAGGATAAGAGCTTTTGGAGATTTCATTGTAAAATAAATTTAGAAACGAAATCAAAATGAATGGGGAGGGGTTTTGATGAAAGTAGCAGTTGGCGTTGATATTGGGGGAACAAAAGTAGCTGTTGCGTTGATTAATGAGAAGGGAGAAATTGTTAGTCGTTCTCAAAGACCTAGCCAAACTGAGAGTGCAGAAGGTTTGTATCAGGGAGTGGTCCAACTCATTCAAGAGGTACTCGAAGAAAATGATTTACGTATTCAAGATACATACGGTATTGGTGTTGGTTTGCCAGGGAAAGTTGATGTGGAAAATGGAGTAGCTGTTTTCCAAAATAATATTCCGTGGGCAAATTTTCCAGTCGTAGAACGATTAAAACAAACATTTGGAGATATTCGAGTACGCATTGATAATGACGTAAAAGTGGCCGCCTATGCGGAGTATCAATTACTTCATTTAAAATCGTGTGATATGTTTGGTTATGTCACTGTATCAACAGGAATTGCAGCGACCAACATTGTCAATAATACGATTTTACGCGGGGAAGGTTTTTCAGGAGAAATTGGGTTTCTAAAAGTTCCGTACTTTGAATGTTTAGAATCGTTAGAGGGAGCTTGTTCAGGTGTGGCTATTGAGCGTACAGGGAGAGAGTTGTACGAAGATGTAGCCTTAACTACAAAAGATGTTTTTGAAAAATGGAGATCTGGAGAAGAAGCTGCAAATAGAATCATAGAGGAGACTGCAAAAGGCCTAGCCAGTGCATTGCATGGAATGGTTTGCCTTCTGGATCCAAAAGTGATTGTATTCGGGGGTAGCGTTTCAAATTACAATCCAGACTTTATTGAATTGATTAAAGAGGAATTAGGAAATCTCTTACATCACGAACAAAAACATATTTTAGAAAATATAAAAGCATCCACCATTAAGGGAGACAATGGAATTATTGGAGCGGGACTTCTTGTAGTAGAATAAGCAAACGATAAAAAAGTGCTAGGATTTCCTAGCACTTTTTAATTTGTCTCTCATTTTGCGAAGAGAGATAAACTAAGAAAAGATTATTCTACTATAAAGAAAAAAGTCCCTCGGACTATATAAGTTTTGAATTTGATATGCTAATTAAATTAGAAAGTAATTATTTAGCCTCTTCCATTCAACAATGTAAGATAAACTATTTTGGGTGATTCACTGTGTTGATTATCAAAAAACATCAGTTTATTGAAAGAATAGTGGGGAATCACATTGAATGTGAATTAGGTGGAGTTAGGAATAAAATCCTTACTCCACCTTTGAAGCTTCAAAGGTGAGAGACGTAAGGCTCAAACCGGTGTCCCACTATGACTCTTTCAATAAACTGATGTTTTTAAGATAATCAAAAAAGACCCATTCTAGAGGAATGGATCTTATCAATCGAAAATAGTTTATCTCACTAAACCTACCGCTTTTTCCATCTTGCGTAGTGTTTTATTCGCTACGTAGTTTGCTTTTTTAGCACCTTCATCAAGAATCTCATCTAGCTTATCCGATTTTAGTAACTCGTAATAACGCTCTTGGATGGGTTCCATGACTGCGATAATTGCATCGGCTAATTCTTCTTTAAATTGTCCATAACCGACACCTTTGAAGCGCTCAACAAGAGACTCGATACTTTCACCAGAGAAAGCAGAGAAGATGGTTAAAAGGTTGGATACTCCAGGTTTTTCAACGGGATCGAATTCAATCACGCCACTGGAATCCGTAACAGCGCTCTTGATTTTTTTGCGAATCACAGATGGTTCATCAAGCATACTGATGTATTCTTTCACGTTAGCATCTGATTTACTCATTTTCTTTGTAGGGGTTTGAAGGCTCATAACACGAGCTCCTGCTTTTGGAATAAAAGGTTCTGGCATCACAAGTAATTTGTTGC
>NZ_DBHISP010000012.1:0-48546 GCF_057274575.1 Granulicatella sp.
GGAGTTTAGGGTTTTGAATCCCAATCCACCAATTCCCATCTTCATGATGAATAGCGGGACCTAGCGTGAGAACATTCCCACCCAGGTTAATCAGTGCAGAGGTCACTCCATGCTCTTTCAGCTGTTGCATCACCAGATCCGCAATATAACCTTTTGCAATACAACCAAGGTCAATCCGCATTCCTTCTTCTTGCAGAAAAATCGTCTGATCCTCTTCATCTAAAACGACTTTTGTTGCATCGGTTAGTTGAAGTTTGGCTTGAATTTCTTCATCTGTTGGTACTCTTGCATCGCTGAAACCTACTCGCCAAGTTTGGACCACCGGACCGATCAGAATATTCATCCGACTCCCCGCAGCTAAACTATTCTCCAGTCCCATTTTCACTAAATGAAAAATCTCTGGATGGACACTAACTGCATGTTTACCAGCAGCCAAGTTGACAGCCATCAGTTCTGAAGTTGGGTCATTCGCGCTAAAACGATGCTCATATCGCTTCAATTGCTCGAACACTTCGGCCACTAAACGCTCACCTTCTGGATGCGCAATTTTCAATTCGATGACGGTTCCCATCAATCGAATGGTACCTGTATGATACTGTTCCAAAACTGCCACTTCTCCTAGTTGAAACATGTGAAAAAAAGCACAGAAACTCCTACACAAAAGCGTTTTCTACTCCTTGTTTTGAATGTAACACAGTAGAAATTAAATTTCAAGAACGCAGGTCTATTTCCCTAATAAAATATGCATAAGAAAACTATTCCTATGCATATTGTTCTTATTTATTAAATTTTAATTACGGAACTGATTAGGAATGACTAGGACACAAAGTGTAATCAGCACTGCCAAACTCGACCCAATTGGAAAAATAGTTGCTGAACAAAAAAGCCCGATTACTTTAAATAAAACATCCCACTTGATCCACCTGCTACGGTTTGCACTCATTTCATGAAATTCTTCAGATGGATTCACCTCAGAAATACTTCTAAAGAACACTAATGTTGCAGCAGTAATGAATAAAACGATGATTCCATAAAATACCTGCACGGTCGCATTATAAAAATCCATCGCAATCAAACTTGTCGCATATGGGAATAGCGAAGCAAAAAATAGCATAATCATCGCAGCCCACACAGTCTTTTGAGTAATTTTCTCAGTTCTATGAGAATAGGCATGCAGATTCACCCACATCGCCCCTAACCATAAAAAGGACAATGCATACGCAAAAAAGTTTTCACGCAGTTCCCATAAACCTTGCCAATCAAGCGTCTTCGGCTTATCCAATTCTAGCACTAGAATCGTCATAACAATGGCAATCACCGCATCAATAAATGCACTTAAACGTTCTTGCCCCATCGTTCTTTTTTCCATAACATCACTCCTTACTAGCAACTTCCATTTTAAACTATTCCACCTCGAAAAAACACTACAAAGCCGAATCCGGTCCTCTTACTGAGAAGCAAGAAACTTAATATGAGCATGTATAAAGTTCCGGTTTTCTCGAGGGACTACAGAAAAAGCCCTTTGGATTCTATAATAACAACAATAGCGACTAGTAACCGATGCGAATTAGATTCTCTTGAAAATTGATTTTCTAGAGAATCTTTGAGGCTTGGTAAGCGTAAGACCTAAGCTCAACACACTCCGAAGCCGTTCTCTTTACGAGAAGCAATAAAACTTATTACTAAGTTTGCTAAAGTTCACTAAGTCGAAAGACGAAAAAAGCTCCCTAGATTTATAGTAGTTATAATAGCGGGGTCATAACCAATGTGAATTACTGGCTCTAGGGTGAAACCCGTAGAGTCAGTTTGAAGCTTGGTAGGATTGAGACCATGGATCAATATACTCCGAAACCCTTCTCTTACTGAGAAGCAAGAAACTTAATATGAGCATGTATAAAGTTACGGTTTTCTTGAGGGACTACAGAAAAAGCCCTTTGGATTCTATAATAACAACAATAGCGACTAGTAACCGATGCGAATTAGATTCTCTTGAAAATTTATTTTCTAGAGAATCTTTGAGGCTTGGTAGGCGTAAGACCTAGGCTTACGCCGGTACAGCTGTTGTCGTTATTATGAAGATATCCAAAGGGCTTGAATGTAGTCCCTACGGGACTCCCATTAAATCTTTTTAACAAACTCAGATTTAAGTTTCATTGCGCCGAAGCCATCTATCTTACAATCGATATTATGATCGCCTTCCACGATACGAATATTCTTCACACGTGTCCCTTGCTTAATATCTTTCGGAGCGCCTTTTACTTTCAAGTCTTTGATGACTGTTACAGTATCCCCGTCTTGTAATTTATTTCCGTTTGAATCGATGGCTACAGGACCTTCTTCTACTTCTGAACCTGGTTCCCATTCATACGCACATTCTGGACACACTAATAATACGCCATCTTCATATGTGTATTCTGAACCACATTTAGGGCAATTTGGTAATGACATTTACATTCCTTCTTTCTATTCAAAATTCATCTTAACGACGTTTACGAATCATATCTAACGGTTTTACTGGTTCCGTTACTTTCATTTTACAAATCATCATGGCATGAGGAGCTGCTTCGATTTCTTCACCATTTTCATCCCACAATTGTGTTAATGCTTCTTCGTGGTGACGCATTCCAGGTCCGTAGAACTCGATTTGGTCTCCGACTTTGAAGTTGTTCCGTTGTTGAACGGTAGCCATTTGTGTTTCAGGGTCATATTCAAGTACTTGTCCAACGAACGCATATTGAGGAATTTGACGGCGTGGGCCAAATAATTGTTCTTCTTCAGTTGGAATTTGGTAGTAGAAACCAGTTGCTAACTCACGTTGCGCTGCTTTCCATAACTCGTCAATCCATTCTTGTTTACATACATAGTTATCTGGATCTTCGCAGTAAGAATCCACCGCTGCACGATAAACATTCGATACCGTAGAAACATAGTGAATGGACTTCATCCGTCCTTCAATCTTCAAGCTATCTACACCAGCTTCGATTAAGTCTGGTAAGTTTTGAATCATTGCTAAGTCAACGGCACTCATCGAGAATTTCTCTTCGATCCCTTCTTCGCCAGCACCGACCATATTCTTTTCGCCGGCAAATGGCATATCGAATAGACCGTATTTCCAGCGACATGATTGCGCACATCCACCACGGTTAGCATCACGATGCACCATGTGGTTTGATAATACACAACGTCCTGAATAAGAAATACACATTGCACCGTGGATAAACGCTTCGATTTCTACATCCACTTTTTCTTGCATTTCTTTGATTTCGTCCATTGAAACTTCACGCGCTAGTACGACACGTTCTAATCCTTCGTCTTTCCAGAAGTTGAGCGTTTCGTAGTTGGCTGCTGAAGATTGTGTTGATAAATGGATAGGTAATCCTGGCGCTTCTGAGGCACAGATATCCATTAAGGCCATGTCACTAATAATGGCTGCATCGATTCCGATATCACGAACGGTACGGAAGAATTCTCCCGCTCCTTTTTCGTCTCCTTCGTGTGTCACCATGTTGGCTGCGATATATACTTTTGCATTATGTGCATGGGCAAAATCAACGGCTTCTTTCATTTCCGCAAAGTCAAAGTTCCCAGCACGGCTACGAAGCCCGTACGCTTCCCCACCAAGGAAAACTGCGTCCGCTCCGTATAAAATAGCTGTTTTTAATTTTTCAAGAGTACCCGCTGGAGCAAGTACTTCAGGTTTTTTCAATATCTTTCTTCCCATTTGACTCTCTCCTATTTCACATCTTCTGGATTTAATAAGTAAAATCCTGCTTCAAGACCACGAACCTCTGGATGAAGGGCACGAACTTGTAATTCAAGACTGGCACTCTTTTCAGTAGTCCATGTTCCTGCTTCGATTTCATTACGAGCATTCACGAATAATTTTGCCACTTCAACAAAGTTTTCCCCAGGAGCCAATACTCCGTCTAGCTTCCATTGCGGGATGCCCATTTCTGTTAGTTCTAACAAATACGGTGCTAGTGACACATCATTATTCGCGAAAATATGGGTTCCATTCACATCTTCGTAGATGGAATAGTGAGAATCATCATCTGCTGGTTCTGACACAAAAAGACCACGGCGTTTTTCAACCGATTCTTTTTTCTCGATATAGTTAAAATAGTTATTTAACAGTGGGCGTTTTGAATGATGGATACAAGTTGCTCCATAAACAAGAACCTCAATTGGAATTTCTACACCTGCTGCCAAAATTTTCATCTCTTCACGAGGAATTTCACGCGCAATGACCGCACCAACGGCACCACGTTTTCCCCAGAAATTAACTTGTCGACTACTTGTCACTAATACGGCAGCATCATAACGATACGGAATCGAATACTCAGGATTTTTCATAATTTGAACCACTCCTGGATCTCCTACCGCAATGTTATCCACACCAATTTCCTTTAAAAAGGTTAAATATTCAGGAACGAGCGCAATTCCTTCATTATGAAAAATCGCATTTACCGCAACACTCGCTTTTTTTCCATATTGGTGTGCCAATTTGGTTAATTCTTTTTGTTCTTCACGTGTAAACGACATCGGAAGGCGAAGTCCAAATTGGTCTTCCCCGAAATAAATCGTATCCACGCCTGCTTCAAGCAAATCTTTTGCTTGTTGGATCGATTCAACTGTTGCAATCAGCTCTATCATCCAAAGGCCCCCTTTGCTTTCTTTAAAATTTATACTTATCTAGAGTATCATAAAAAGGTTCATTTTTCTAATATTGTATAAAAAATAAACAATCCACCCTACCAAAAGTGATGGATGGATTGCTGTTTGTTATTCGACTTCTAATTGAATGCCAAATCCTTCTGGTAAAGCAGTAAATACACTAAACTCAGACTCGTGTAGATGTCCGATCACATTTTGACGAACATCTGAAGGCAACTCTTCTTTGGTGATTTCGATTTCACCTTGGTAACGTCCGTACTGAGCATTGGCTTGATTGATTTCTCCTACAGCGCGAGTTGTTGTAGAAACCTCGCCACCCAGCAATGCTGAACCACGAGTACCAAACACACGATACACAAAATCGCTAGCATCGATACGGTCATGAAGCACTTTACCTCTTAACTCTGCAGGCGCTTCTGCTTTTAACGACACGAAGCCCTCTTGGAAATCCTTCATGACTTTTTGTGTAGATTCGTTAATATACGTATCCCCAACCAAAATCATATCGGTATTCGCAGCGATAAGTTCACAAATCGCTAGTCTTGTATCCATGTTACGGTGCATCTCCACCGTAGGCAACCCCTCATGAAGAGGTCCTCTTAAAGGCTCATCCCCTGGAATAAACGCAAGCACTTTTACACCAAGTGCTTTCAACCTTTGATTGATGTCCGCAAACTTAGAAAGTGAAATGCCTGAATACACTTTTGGATAATAGTTATGGCAAGCGATGATTTGACGGGAAAAACCAAGTCGTTCCAATAATTTATATTCACGCTGGGTAAACGTTGAAGCATTTACGACCAAAGTAAACGATTTTCCGCAACGTTCAATAAACTCTTCGTCCCCAAATTCATCCAGACGTAAGTAGGATAGCCCGGCATTTTTCAGAAGCGCAATATTTTCTTTAGTAAGATCTTTATGGGCAATATCTGGAATTAAATCCACCTCGTATGAACGAGCTAATTTCACAAGGCGTATCATATCCGATATTTCAAGCGGATGTTCTGGCAACTGAAAAGAAGTAAAAGCCACGGTTTGACGCGCGGCTTTCATTTCTTCTAATACTTGTGTAACGACTTGTTCACCAAGATTGATATAGATGGAGCGCCCAAAAGAAATTTTTGGTCTATTTGTTTCCATATACTTCGTTAATACGATCTTCATCTACACCGAAAAGCCATGTGATGACAAATCCACCGATGTAAGCTCCCACCATTGCCGTTAAGAAGAGTGCTTGAGTTCCTGGCACCATGATTAAAGCCCCGAATAACCCTGAAACCCCTTGAGATACTGTACCTAAGTGGAATAGAACTGCTAACACACCGCCGACACCAGATCCTAAGCAAGCTGTTAAGAACGGCTTACCTAAAGGAAGTGTTACAGCATACATCATTGGTTCTCCGATACCTAAGATACCAACTGGTAATGAGTCTCTTGTTAATTGTTTTAATTTTTTGTTCTTAGTCTTCAAGTATAATGCTAAACCTGCACCGACTTGTCCACCACCGGCCATCATTAAGATTGGTAATAGATAGTTGATACCCGCACTTGGTCCGTTTGGATCGTTTAATAGAACATGGATTGGAGTTAATGCTTGGTGTAGACCAACAGACACGATTGGCAAGAATCCAGCAGCTAAGATGTACCCACCAAGGACTCCTAATTGTTCATATACGAAGTTTAATACTGTGTAAATACCCTGAGTTAACGCAGCACCAGCAGGTTGGATGATTAATACTGATAAGAATGCACCAATGATTAGTGTTAATAATGGTGTTAAGAATGTTTTCAACATTTGTGGTATTACTTTATCAACGGCACGTTCTAAATAAGCTACCAAAATCCCCATCATTAATGCAGCTAATAAACCTCCCGCACCTGGGTTAAATGCTTTACCAGTAAATGGCATTAACACTTGTCCTGCATCTGATTTCAATAGAAGTGGCATGGTTGAAATCCCTAGAGACATACTACCTGCAATTGCCCCAAGAATAGGAGTCCCTTTAAATTCACGAGCGGCATTATAACCTACATATAAAGGTAAGAACGTAAATAGCCCCCATCCCATTGTACGAATCGCTTGGTACCACCATTCAAAGTTATATGCATTTTTCGTTGTCACGTTAATTACGTTAGAAATCCCATTAATTAACCCAGCAGCAATAATCCCTGGTAGTAGTGGCACGAAAATATTAGCGATATGTTCCAAGAATCGTTGGATAGGACCCCTATGTGCGGCCTTATTTTCTTTTTTGTTTTCCTTCGCTAAATCTGCTGCATTAATCTCATCCACACTACCTAAATCAATTCCTGTTAAAGCTGAAAATTCACGACCAACTTCTGTTACTTTACCAGGGCCTAACACAATTTGAAGTCCTTGTTCCGTCTTAACAACTCCAAGTACAGAATCTACATCTTTTAACGCAGGAACATCTGCTTTAGAAGAATCTGCTAATGTGAGTCGCAAGCGTGTCATACACGTTGCATTACCAATTACGTTTTCCTTCTGTCCGACTTTACTTAAAATTTCACTTGCTACTTTTTTTGCATCCATTTTATTAAGCCTCCTTATTTTGCATTGCTTTAACAATATTCATTTGATTCTCTCGAAGCATTTTTCTCGCTTCATTGGATGAAATATGATGTATTTGAGAGATAATAGCAACTTTTAAATCAAAATCATTTTTCTCCAGATGTGCCCTAGCCTCTTCTTGAG
Organism: Granulicatella sp.; assembly: GCF_057274575.1. NCBI lineage: Bacteria > Bacillati > Bacillota > Bacilli > Lactobacillales > Carnobacteriaceae > Granulicatella > Granulicatella sp. Next base: position 7,391 of record NZ_DBHISP010000012.1, read on the forward strand.
AAAAACCTGTAATTTTAGAAAGAATATTCGTAGCACGTTGTTTCAACTTTTGATTCGTTGGTTGTACATCTACCATATATCCTTTAAAAATCTTTCCTACTCGAATCATTGCAGCTGTAGTAATCATATTTAGAATGAGTTTCTGAGCAGTTCCTGCCTTCATTCGAGTCGATCCCGTGACTACTTCTGGGCCAGTAATGGCTTCAATGCCGATATCAGCTACATTGGAAATCACGGCATTAGGAGAATTGGAAATCGCTCCTGTATAACATCCCACCTCTTTTGCGTAGCTTAATCCTGCCACAACATACGGTGTTCGCCCACTTGCACTAATTCCAACGACGACATCTTCTTTGACTAGACCAAGCTTTTTCAACTGTTCTTGCGCAATGGTTTCATCATCTTCTGCTCCTTCTATTGCATGACGAAGGGCATAATCTCCACCTGCTATAACGCCAACTACCATATCCGGTGAAACGCCAAAGGTTGGTGGACACTCACTTGCATCCAAAACACCGAGTCTACCAGAAGTTCCCGCACCAAGATAAATCAATCGACCTCCTTTCTCAAACGCTTGTACGACTGCTGCAGTTACTTTTTCAATCGAAGGAATGCATCGTTCAATCGCATCTGTAACGGTCCTATTCTCATCATTCATATAATGTAAAATCTGACCAATCGATTGTGTTTCAATATCCACACTTCTATCATTTACTTGTTCTGTCATCAACTTGGAAATGTCATCCATTTTCTCCACCTCCTCCTTAAAATTCCACTAGAATAAGAATTGGAATCGTTTTCTTAAGATTATTATACATCGTTGTAAATTTTATTTCAATACTATATAATTGAATTGGAAATAAAATTTCAGAAAGCAGGAGATTGTATGAAGAACTATTTAACAACTACAGACAAAAAAATCGAATCGTTCATTGCACAGAATTCAGATATAGTACTCTCATCTAGTATTCATACTTTATCTGAAAAAATTGGTGTTTCCCCATCATCCATTAGTAAGTTTATTAAGAAAATTGGATATCGTTCGTATTCACGGTTTAAAGTGCATCTCGCACAGAAAAATACTAAAACTATCGATGAACAAATCGAAAAAGACGACTCTATTAAAACCATTCAATCAAAACTTTTTAGTACCGTGACTCGTTCCTATGAAATGACTTTAGAACTACTCGACGACTCGGCGCTAAACAACATCATTAGTCTGATGAGAAACGCAAAAAAGATTTATGCATTTGGCGTGGGGGCTTCTGGAATGGTCTGTAATGATTTCTATTTTAAACTAAGCAGAATTGGGAAAAATATTATCTACCATACAGATTCCCATACTCAACTGGCAAGTCTTAGTAGTGCCACTAAAGAAGATCTTATCATCGGTGTGAGTTACTCTGCACAAACAAAAGAAGTTGCTACCGCGTTTGTGATTGCTAAAGAACGTGGAATTCCAACCGTATCTATAACAGGACTTGGAAATACACAATTAGATTCTTTAAGTACTTATTGCTTAAAAATACCCCGACACGAAAATACGATTCGTTCTGCCGCTATCACTAGCCGAAACGATTCATTATTTTTAGTTGACTTACTCTATTTAGGGCTTCTTCAAAAGGAAGATAGTCTCCAAAATGATATTTTAGAAACCAGTTATAAATTTACTCACCAATTACGGAAGTAAACATCCCTAAAAAATCCCCTATTCACTAAACAGATAAAAATTGAGAGGACCGTTATTATGAAAATTGGCATAGATGCTGGAGGAACAAAGACCAAAGGTGTTTTATATAAAGATAATCAAATCATTGATGAATTAATTGGAGAAATGGGCAATCCCATTGTCAACTTTGAGCTCGCTGTTTCAAATGTTTTGCGAGTCATTGAAAAGTTACTATCTCAAAATAAGCTCAACTACATGGATATTTCGATAATATCTATTGGAATGGCTGGAGCAGGTACAATAATTCAAGAACTCACCTGCGCTTTTAAAGAAAGAATCCCTTGCAAATTTGTCGTAGATTCCGATTTAAAAATGAGTCATATCGCTACTTTTGAGAATCAGGACGGAAATTTATTCATTACCGGAACGGGTTCCTCTCTTCTTTCACGAAAGAATGGAGAATTTATTCAAAAAGGGGGATGGGGTCATATTTTAGGGGATGAAGGTAGTGGCTATTGGATTGGCAAGAAAATTTTAACTACCTATATTCATTATCTTGATTTTTCAGAATCTCCTTTAGACTTTAGCGAACTGATTCCTACTCTAGAAGAGCGATTCCCTGACCGAACTTCCATTATACAAACTGTGTACTCCAAACCTAAAACAGAAGTCGCAAAACTCGCCACCTTCTGTACCACTTTTGATGCAAATTACTTTTTACATACCCTTGCTGAGCAGGCTGGAAAAGATATTGCAAATACTTTACTATCTTGCAATAATGACAGCATTATTCCAGTTGCTTTTGAGGGAAGTGTCATCAAAAACAATGTGACTATACTCAACAGTTGTATTTCAGCATTGCAAACTTTTCACAAAGAGCTTCAAATGATTCCTTCTCGTCCTGCTACCGAGAGTGTGTTCTATTTGTAAATAAAAAAACTATTGTGCCAATGGGACTAGTCCAAAAGTCACAATAGTTTTTTTGGTTTATAGCGTAGGGTAAGTGATTTGCCCTAAAATAACACTCTTCTTCGCTCCAGTTGCAGAAGGAACATTAGAAGGGCTTCTATGGTAAGTCTGATTTCCAAGAATCACAAACGCTAAAGCTTCTTTTGCTTCAGAAGAAAAACCATGCTCTTCCTGTGTCATTACCGTTACTTCCGGAATCTCATTTCTGATAAGTTCTAGTAAATAAGAATTATAGGCTCCCCCACCACCAATAATACATTTCTTTAAACCATATTCAGAAATTAAATATTTTTTATAATGATAGGCAATCGAGTAGGCCGTAAACCAAGTAAATGTATGAATCAAATCATTGGGTTCACAGGAATGATATTTTTCAAGAATGGATTTTGTAAAATGCTCTCCAAACATCTCTCTACCCGTTGTTTTTGGAATCTCCAAATTGAAATAAGGATGTTCCTTTAATTCTGCTGCTAACGATGGAATCAGATTTCCTTGTCGTGCATAATAGCCATCCGTATCATATTTTTTGCCGTAAAAAGTTCGTACAGCTTCGTCAATCATCATGTTTCCTGGGCCTGTATCAAAAGCGATGACTTTTTTAGTGTCCCCTTTTTTGGGAAGGACAGTTACATTTCCAATACCTCCAATATTTTGCAAAGCAACCGCTTGATTTTCTTCACCGTATAATAAAGTCTCACTATAAGGTACCAATGGAGCTCCTTCACCACCGACAGCCATATCCATGACTCTAAAATTGGAAATAACTTTACTTTTGCATTCATTCGCTATAATCGCTGCCTCTCCAATTTGTAAGGTGCTCGGCACATAATCGTCATAGGCTTTTGGAATATGGAAAATGGTTTGTCCATGACTTGCTATAAAAGAAAGATCTTCCAACTTCACATTCGCATCTTTACACAGGCTCTTTACAGCGTCTGCGAAAAGATATCCTAATTCAAAATTCAACGAACAAATTAAATCCACCGGAATTAATTCTCTGCTACAGCATTTTCTTATTTTTGTTCTCAAACTTTCTGGGATATCATATGTTTTAAAATATAATTGTTTTACTTTGGTGGACTCATCTTGACCGCTTATTTCACAAAGCACGGTATCCACACCATCTAAAGATGTTCCAGACATTAACCCTACTGCAAGCATTATTCAACCTCCTTAATGAACTGTCTTGTTCGAACCAGCAAATCTTTCGTGACATTAAAATCTGTCTTTGCAATTCCATAATACAATAAATCTGTAATCGTTAATAAACTATTCCTAGAAGTAATCGATCCTAAACGAATCTCTTTTTCTTCTACAGGAACAAACAGTCGAATATCTGACAATGTCGAGAGTGTTGATTTTAAATTGTACTTTGTCACTCCAACAATTCTGGCTCCCATTGTTTTAGCAACTTTTGCAATGGAATTAACCGATTCAGTTTCACCATTATAACTAATCACAATAACAACATCGTTCTTATCTAACTGCGCAATACGAGGCATTAAAGTATGCAAGTCACGATCGTACATGATATTTCGATGAATTCGAGTCATTTTATGATAGAAATCCAAACAAACAATACTGCTTCCTCCTACACCTAACAAGAAGACGGTTTTGGCTTCATGGATAAATTCAATGGCTTTTTCTAGTGCATAATAATCGAGTAAAGAAAAAGTTTCTCTTATATTTTGTGTTAACATGTTTTCCGTTTTTTGAAGCAATCCCATTAAGGAATCTTGAGGGTTTAAAAAAGTTTCAATGTCATCTTCGTTTGTATACGATTGAGTTTCTTTGGCAAGAGCTACTTTAAAAGCAGGTAAGCCTTTATATCCCATCTTTTTAGAAAATCGTACCCATGCAGCTGCCGATGTTTTCGTCATGTCTCCTAATTCTTTAGCATTAGACTCTAGAACAATTTGTCTATTGGCAAAAACAAACTCTGCAATCGAACGATCGGTTTCTGTAAAAGCACTCATTGAGCTTTTAATTTTATACAACACACTCATGATACACACTCTCTTTAATACTTTTTTTCTATGGTTCTCTTCTAGACGCTACGAACTTTATTCCTTATTCTTTATAATCATACACTCAACAGTTCATTACTATTTTCTTTTTTGTAATTCTTAATGAACTCTTTATACCAATAGAAACTATCTTTTTTATAGCGTTTGTAGCTACCATTTCCCAAATTATCTGCATCTACATAGATTACACCATAGCGTTTATCCATTTCGCAGCTTCCAGCCGATACAATATCAATAATCCCCCAAGCGATATAGGCTTCTAGTGGCACACCATCTTCCAAAGCTAATTGAGCTTGTTCATAATAATCTTTCATATACTCGATTCGATAAGGGTCATGAACTTCCCCAGTGTCTGTCAGTACATCTCTAGCTCCTAGGCCATTTTCTGAAACAATAATCGGTTTCTCGTATCTTTCATACACCTTATGTAAGGATGTTCTCAAACCAACTGGATCGATTTGCCATCCCCATTCACTTGCTTTTAAGTAAGGATTTTTCGTAGAAACCACTAAGTTTCCTGCTGTTTTATCCGCCTCTTCTACCGTAATCACCGATGAAGTATAAAATGAAATCGAAACAAAATCGCAAGTATTTTCTTTTAATAATCTTCTGTCCTCATCTGTAATCGTTAAATGAATACCCTTTTGTTTAAAGAATGTTTCTGCATAATACGGATAAACTCCTTTGGATAAAATATCCATGCAGTACCATTGATTCATCTGCTCTTCAAAGACAAGCTTAAGATTGTCTTCTGGTCTACTAGTTAATGGATAATAACAGAAGCAGGCAATCATAGAGCCAAAGCGCCCTGGGAGTTTCATCTCTCTAGCTAGTTTTATTGTTTTTGCACTCGCTACAAACTGATGATGTAAGGCTTGAAAAACATCAGATAAATCAAATCCGTTTTCGCCTTTTAATAAACCAACACCATTGTAGGGGCTAAAATATCCTGCGTTAATCTCGTTAAATGGCAACCAATAGTCTACCTGTCTTCCCCATCGTTCAAACACAAAATGAGCAAAACGTAGGAAGTGTTCGATACATTCTCTACCTTTCCATCCTCCATAATTTTCCACCAAGTAAATAGGCATTGCATAGTGATTTAACGTAAGGAATATTTTGATATTCTTTTCAGCTAATAATTGAAAAACCTTATCATAATATGCAACACCTTCAGGATTTGGAACTTCTTCCACTCCATTAGGGAATAATCTTGCCCAACTAATCGAGAATCGGTATAAATCTAACCCAAGTTCCGCCAAATAGTTGATATCTTCTTCAAGGTGCTTAAATCCCTTTGTTCCATTTCTAAATGGATAATATTTGTCCGAGTGAGCACTTTTAGCTTCCTCGATTTTTTCTTTAGTCAATAATCTTGTTTCTTCTGTTGCATTAGAAGTACGAGGCAAATAAGCTCTACAGTCTTGTGTATCTAAACCCTTTCCGTTTGAAAAGCCGCCTTCATATTGGCTAGACGCGGTTGCTCCACCCCATAAAATTTTCTTTCGTTGTTCCATCTTGATTATCCTATTCTAAATTTAAATTTTTGCCATGGTTTCATTTCATCTAAAATAAATTGCTCTACATCTACAATTTTTCCAACCACGTTTGTTTTTCCTGAGTTTTCCATATCCTTCAAGGCGATTTGTAATTCTCCAGCATAATGACCATATTCACTACTTTCGATTAAAATATCACCTCGTTTAATTTGAGCAGGAGCGTTAAATACTTCAAAACAGTGCCCCTTATACTTCACACGACTTTGAGTAGAGCGGATGAAATAATCATTTTGATCTCCTCTATTAAAGTGGAATTCTTCTAATACTATTTTTCTTTCGACTTCTGGAAGACCTTCGACTAACTCAACGTCAAATGTGACCAAATCCAAATCCAGACCTTTCAGAGAAGCTAACTCTTCTTCCGTTGGATAGCAATTTGAGATTAAAATATCATCCACTAATTCCATTGCAATATGATGTTTAATTTGAACCGCTAATGGCAATTCGCGATGAAGTTCAAGTGTCGGTAGTCCTTCTGTTGTCGGCCAAGGTCCAAATGCTTTTTTATCTTGAGAAGTCACAAAAGCGGCCGTTTTCAGTCCATAGTCATTAAAACGTTTCGTACATTCTTTATAAAAATCAAGATTCAAACCAGAATAACGATGTGGATAAAAATTGTGACATCCATATAATTTATATTTATTTGGTCTGTAATCCATAATCGTATCCAGGGTGTGAACATTGTTGCTCATATTGATTTCAACAATTAAACCTTGTGGATTATACGTCATAATTGATTCTTCTAAACCAGAAAAGCCAGCATCTAAGCGGATGCCATCTGCCCCTATTTCTTTGAAGAAGGATAAGTCTTTATAAGAAATATTTAATTCTCCAAAAACCCTTGGAGATACATCCACGATAACTTCAAAGCCAAGTTCGTGGGCGTATGCATTCAATTCTTTAAATTCTTTTTTTATTTCTTCTGCAGGCTTATTCACAGATAATAGACAAGAGAAAACTCTAGAAAATCCTAAACGACTCGTTTCTTCAAGATAGTTCTTGATTTCTTCTACCGTACTTTTTTCTGGATATATAGATACTCCTAATCTTCTCATTCATTTTCTCCTTAAAATTTAGTATAGAAAAGCCCTGCTACTCGAACAGGGCTCAAAGTTTCATTTTTATTGCTCTTGCTCTTGAGCTAGTAATGCTTTGTCGTACATTGCAAAGAATGGATAGTAAATTAAAATTGATAATAAGATTAATACTACGTTTAATACAATTGCTCTCCAGTCACTACCTGTAGCTAGGAATGCTCCAATTGGTCCAGGAAGTGTCCAAGGCGCACTAGCTACAACTTTATTTACTAATCCAGCAGACATTGCAATCCAAGTTAATACCCCATTTGCTAATGGAGCTAAAATAAATGGAATGATTAATTGTGGATTTAATACAATTGGTGTACCGAAGATTAAAGGCTCATTGATGTTACATACTGCAGGGATAAATGCTGTCTTACCAAGAGATTTACCATATGCAGATTTAGAACGCCAGATTAGTAAGATAGCTAATCCGATAGTAGCCCCAGAACCACCAATCATTACAAACCATTGATAGAATGGTTCAGCTGCAATATTAGGGATTGCAGAACCGCTCGCAAATGCTGAAGTATTTTCTTCTAACAATACTAACCATAATGGTCGTGCAAGAGAACCAACGATTGACCAACCGTGGATACCAAATGACCAGAAGAATTGAGATAAGAAAATCACGATAATAACTGAAAAGATTGAATCTGTCGCTTGTACTAATGGAGCAACGATACTGCCTACAATTTTATGAACATCGATACCAATAAACATGGTAACTGTTGAAACGAGTAATAATACAATTACTGTTGGTGTTAAAGCTTCAAAAGAACGCGCAACTGACGCTGGAACTTGAGGTGGCATTGAAATCTTGAATCCGCTCTTTTGCGTGAAACGATAAATTTCAACGGCAATAAAGGCAGATAGAATCCCGATAAACATCCCTGCAGATCCCAAATTACTCATAGGAAGAACAAATCCCGAAGGCAATGAAGATAAATAATTTTTCAAAGGTTCGCTAGATTCTGCTAAAGCTTTCACTTCTACTGAAGCAGCTGGAATTGCTTTAGGAATAATAGTGAGTAAGTAAGCTAATTCCGCTAAAATACCCCCAGATAATCCATCTAGATCATAAGAAGATGCTAGAGAAAATCCAATTCCGAAAACTGCGTATAGTGTCATAATGTACATTGAAACACGGTAAGGCAATAAGATTTTAGCTTGGTTTGCTTGAATAAATTGTGTAATTTCCCAATCTTTTGGCATTGAGTTTGGAAGAAAGGCAATTACTAAAAACATTGACGCAACAACAATAATTGGTAGAGTTGCAATAATACCATCACGGATAGCTCTTAAATGGCGCTGCTCAGCAAGTTTCGCCATAGGAGTTGATAATTTTGTATCCATGAATTCTGTGATTTTATCAAACATGAATATTCCCTCTTTCTGATTAAATATTTAATTCTTCTTTTATTTGCTGAAGTAATTTTGGCCCTCCTAAAGGAGTGTATCCTTGTGGCTTAATTAATAAACATGGGACACCTGCTTCATCTGCACTCACTTTTAACACATCATAGCGATGTCTGATTTGAGGAGCCACTAGTGAAATTTGATAATCCTCTTTCACCTTTTCAGCAAAAGCTTGCGTTCCGCATTCATCCACTTGAATGTCTAATCCTTCTTTCGTTCCTGCATCTTGTAATGCTTTAGCGACAATCGCACTAGACATACCCCCTGAACAAACTAATAAAATCTTCATCTTTTTCACCTCCTGTCAATTATAAAATTACTCCGGTCATTACAAGGAAATAGTATATAATTCCAATTAAAATGCTCCAAATACTTCCAACCCACCAAAAGGATTTCGTTATCCCTATTTTGGAGTTTACGAAATACTGCGAAAAAGAAACTGTAAATCCTGCAATCAATGATCCAAAAATGACAAATGGCCACTTAAAATCAATTTGAATAATATTACAAATTGCTGGAATCAAAAACATTGAAAGCACAATCGACAAAATAATCAAAAGAACACTTTTATAACCAAACATTGGGATATCATAATCCGTTGTTCCTAAAGCTGTTTTATAATTTTTACTTTGCTCCAAATTCTTTACGTTCCATTTTCTAAATTTAGACATCTTAATCTCCTTATTCTTTATGCTCTAACTTCCAAAGTCTTTCATTCATACGAATGATGTTTTCCGCCAAAGTTCTTACTTCAATAGAAGTCATTAAGTGGTCTTGAGCGTGTACAAAAAGCACCGATACCTCATTTTTTTCTCCCGCTGCTTCTTTTTGAATTAAATCTGTTTGAACTTGATGAGCCTTATTTAAAAAAGTATCTGCTTCTTTTAATAAGCTTCTAGCTTCTTCAAAATTTCCCTTTTCAGATTCTTCCATAGCCTCATAGACTAAAGCTTTTGCATTCCCACCATTGCTGATGATTTCAAAAATAATTAGCTCCATATCTTGCATTAAATATCACCCCCTAAAAATTGGATAGCCCGCTTGATATGCCCACTTCCATTTCTCAAAGCATTTTCTGCTACTTCTTTATCCACATTCATGATTTCCATAATGAGTGCTTTCTTTACACTGTGTCCACTCTCTTCATACAGTTGTTCCGCTCTGTCTTCGCTAACTCTCGTTAATGTCCGAATCATATTTTTTGAACGAATGACGAGTTTTTTATTACTTGGTTTTAAGTCCACCATATAATTTTTATACACTTTCCCCAGCTTAATCATAACACTAGTGGAAATCATATTGAGAATGAGTTTTTGTGCTGTTCCGGCTTTCATTCTTGTAGACCCCATGATTGCTTCTGCACCGGTAACTGCTTCAATAGGATACTGTGCAAATTTAGAAATTTCGGCACCTTGTACACATGAAATGGCTCCTGTTAAAGCTCCTATTTCCCTTGCAAATTGTAATCCACCAATCACATAAGGTGTGCGTCCGCTTGCGGCTAAGCCTATCACCGTATCTTTATCCCCTAGTTGATAATCAGTTAAGTCCTTTTTAGCAAGATCCAGTGAATCTTCCGCACCTTCTTGTGCAATAAACATCGCTTTTTCACCACCAGCAATGAGTCCAATCACTAGCCCTGGATCTACTCCATAGGTTGGAGGACATTCTGCAGCATCTAATACACCAAGCCTTCCCGAAGTACCCGCTCCAATATAAAATAAGCGCCCACCCTGTTGCATTCGATCAACAATTTGATTGACTAAAGGAGCTATTTGAGGAATGTTTTTAGCAACAATGGAGGCTACCAGCTGATCCTCATCATTAATTTTTTGAAGGATTTTTTCTGTCGATAAGACATCAATATCCATTGTTCGTTGATTATTTTTCTCAGTGTCTAATTTTATAATTTCTGTCATCATTCCACTTCCTTCTGAAAACAGTTTACCATAAAACCGCTAACAATGAAATAGTATTTTATAAAATTGTTTTATTTTTTGAAAAATAATTTCAATTTTTATTTTTTTACCGTCATACTGTTTCTACTGTTCTCTAAAAAAAGATGCTTCTATAAAATCATAGAAAGCATCCTTATTATATTTATATTAATGATGTTGCTTTAAAAAAAGATGTTTTAAATAGTAAAAGTTTAGTGTAGTACAATATAAGTATACATAAGAATATAGAAAATGAGGTGGTAATAATGTTCAACAATGCAGTTTATGCCTTTAAAAAAGCAACAAAACTTATGGGAATTTTATTGTCTGTGTTTTTAGTCTATTCTTTTTACGATTCTTCGATTTTTAATGATTATCATTTTCGTATGGGTTTTTTAGCTATGTTGGTAGGAGATTTTTTATATTTCTTTTTATGGAAAAATCCAAGAGATATATTTGATGATTGGTGATAAAAGTTTTAAGAATAGTCATCGGTTCATTTTATAGGGTTACTTTTTTTGAAAGTTTTGTATAAATAATCACTGCAAATCTCATTTGCCCCCTTTACTAAAGAATCTAGTAAAGGGGGAGTTTCTTTTAACGTAACTTATTCCAGATACGATACCTTCCTAACTATGTAAAAAAGGTCGGACTGAATAGTCCGACCTTTAAACATGTCATTAAAAATTATTTTAAAGTAATGGAAACTTTCCCATTAGAAAAGCTATTATCAAGCTCTTTTTAATCTTAAGAACATTAGAAGTGAAATTTCCAAGCATCCATAAATTTACATTGGCAATTATTATCGGATTTCTACTTACAATTATATCCGGATTAACAATCCCAATTGATATATATCTTTTGTTTTCAAATGAACTTTTTGGAATTACTATTATTGGTGTATTTTTATAATCTTTGTATTGAGATAAGATAATTTCTCCTTACTTCAGTTAAGTATATCTATTGTCTCATACTCTATATCTTCTAGTTCTTGCATGCGATGAGTTATCATAATAACCGTTGTATTATCTAATTTAGATAAATTTTCTAAAATCATTTTTGAGCTGGCAATATCGATACTTGAAAAACTTTCATCTAATAAAATAATCGGATTGGGATTTACCAGTAACCTAGCAATTGCAACTTTTTGCTTTTCTCCACCTGATAAATCAGTTATAGATTTAGTTAAGTCAATATCTAACTGTTTAATAATCTCCTTAAAATTATCAGACTCATCTTTTCCTAGTAAAATATTTTCCTTGATACTTGTGTCAAACATATATCCTTGTTGCCTTAAATAACTAAACAATTTGTCTGTGTTATATTCTGTCATATTAATACCATCAATCAAAATGACACCTTTTTGGGGCTCTAGTTGTTGTAATAACAGCTTAAATAGTGTGGACTTTCCTGTACCGGAAGCACCGCTCAGTACGTACCATTTTCCTTTATCTAACTGTAAGTTAACGTTGCTAAATAACATGCGATCCGTTGTATACCCGAATTCTAAATCTGAAATAGATACACTATTCCACGATAATAAAACAGGTTTTTCAACAGTTTTATCATTACTTCCTTCAAATTTATCAATTTTATCTAACAGTTGGACTGAAGAATGGATAATAGTCATATATTGATTAATCGCAGAAATTGAATCAAATAACTTCATTGCTAAATCGGTTGTAGACAAGATTGCACCCACTAAAATCAACTTATTTAGTATCAATAAACCTGTTACAAAAATGACAGATAGTTGACTAATTACATTTAGTAGAAAAATAATAAATGTGACCTTGCTCGTTTCTTTAGCAAGTAGCACTCGACTATTCTTAATTTTCAATAACTCTTGACTAAATGTATCCTGATAAAAATTTAATCCTCCAAATTCTTTTAGAACATCAATCCCTTTCATCATGTTATTAATTTTATTCAAGTAACTTTTATTCGCCTCAGAAACTTGATTTCCAGCATTGGACACCATTTTCTTTGTCAGCAAAGGAATAAAATATAATATAATCGACAAAATCAGACTAACTAAGAATAACAAGTAATGGATGTAGAATAAAGCAATTAAAGATAAAATAGCACGCAACATAAATCGTATCATACCAAAGATACTTCTCAGCACTTTATTTTCAATCATATTTACATCGTTTTGAAGAAAGGACTCGATTTCCTTTTGTTCTTGATTATCAATATAATTAGCCTTTATATTCCATGAAGCATATGACATATCACTACGCATATCATTAGATATGTTTTGAATAACGATTTCTTGATAGACTGTCTGATAATATGAAATGATTAGACTAACAATCCATAATCCCAAAATAAGGAATACTTCATACATAAATACTTTTACATTTTGTTGGATAATATATTCAGCAACCTTCGTCATACGTAATGCAGCATATACTTGTAAACCCGATACAGTAAATAGCCCTACTATATTTAATATAATTCCCAACATCTCTTTTCTTAAATATTTAATCATTTCTATCCTCCTCCAAAGAACTCAAAAACTCAAAGTCAAGTGGTTTATATTTTTTGGCAATTTGTCTTAAAAAGAATTATTCCCTTTATTACAATGCCTTTTTGATTACATTGTTCCTTCTAAGAACGGCGTTACCAATCCCATCCACTCCAATGGAAGATAAGTGGACAAATATCCGTGATTATATCCCCTTGCTTCATATAAAATACAATTGGAATGCATTTTCTGAAATAGTTTTGCCGATTCCTTCACGCATTTCATTTCCTTTTCTCCATAAATATAGAGAACCTCTGCTGAACTATCTGAAATCGCTGGTTTCAATTGATAACTGGCCATATAGGTGTTATAAATCGTTACTAATGTCTTCATCGGCAATCGTGGCATATCTTCCAAATAGTACCTTTCTAATTCTTCTGGATACGCCATCTTAGGATACATCTTTCTCATGAGTTTTAATTGCATTTTACATGCAGCCTTACCGAACATCAACTTCCCAAAACATTTTACAAAGGCGATGCTCATTTTTGCTAGTTTAGGTTGTGGTATACATAGACTTCCGTCAATAATTACTTTGTCAGCTATATGAGCATCTAACGAAAGTAACTCTATGACAATTTGTCCACCAAGAGAGACTCCGCCTAAAGCAAATACATGCCCATCGCATTGGTCTTTTATATACTCCAAAATCTCTTGTGCAGATTGTTCAGTAGATACATACTCCTTTTGGAACTCTTCTCCGTGTTCATCTAAAACTGGTAAAATCACATGGTATTTATCTGACAGAAGACGCGCTTGCCTCAAATAATTCCACCACGAATTCCCTCCACCATGAATTAATATGATATGAGGATTATGATTATCTCCAAATTCATGAAATCTCATCAAAAAGCTCCCTTTCCACCATCAAATCTCTTTTATTCTACACAAAAAAGGTCGGACTGAATAGTCCGACCTTTAAACATGTCATTAAAAATTATTTTAATGTTACTGAAGCGCCAACTTCTTCTAATTGAGCTTTTAATGCTTCAGCTTCTTCTTTAGCTACGCCTTCTTTTAATACGCCAGGAGCGCCATCAACTAATGCTTTAGCTTCTTTTAATCCTAATCCAGTTGCTTCACGAACAACTTTGATTACTTTAATTTTTTGGTCTCCAGCAGAAGTTAATTCTACAGTGAAGTCAGTTTTTTCTTCTGCAGCTTCGCTAGCGCCACCTGCTACTACAGCTACAGGAGCTGCTGCTGTTACGCCAAATTCTTCTTCGATAGCTTTTACTAAGTCGTTTAATTCTAATACAGTTGCTTCTTTAATGTCAGCAATGATTTGTTCAATGTTTAATGCCATTTTTATTTTCCTCCATTTTTTGGTTGTTTTAATAATTTTTGTTTTGTATTTTTAAAGTTAGCTAGCTTGCTTTATTAAGCTGCTGCGCCATCTTTTTGTTCTGCAACGGCTTTGATTGCCAATGCAGTGTTGCGAACTGGTGCTTGTAATACTGATAATAGCATTGAAAGTAACCCTTCGCGGCTTGGTAGTTTTGCAAGAGCTTCGATTTCTTCTTTTGAAGAAACTTTACCCTCAACCACACCTGCTTTAATTTCTAAAGCTTCAACTTTTTTAGCAAAGTCAGCTAAGATTTTAGCAGGAGCTACTACATCTTCGTTACTGAAAGCTACAGCTGATGGTCCTTTGAAAACGTCATCCATTCCTTCTAAACCAGCTTCTTTAGCTGCACGTGATAAAATGCTGTTTTTAACAACGGCAAATTGTACTCCAGCGTTACGTAATTCTGAACGTAGATTTGTAGCTTGTTCTACAGTAATCCCTAAATAGTCAACAACAACAACTGACGATGCGTTTTTGAACTGTTCAGCAACTTCTGCAACTTGTTGTGCTTTTTTAGCAATGATTGCTTCACTCATCTTCGTTTTTCACCTCCTGAAATTTAGGTAGGGCACAAAAAAATCTCTATGCCCACAAAGACACAGAGAAATAAGATCAACTTGTTCTCCCTCGGTAGGATATTAAGGCTAGCGCCCCCTACTGTCTTCGGTCGCATTCAACTTTTATTAGTTTACATGATTAACTCTTCATTGTCAACAAAAAACACTAATAAAAAAGAACCAAGCACTTGGCCTGGTTCATTCATTTTTAAATTATAGAGAAGCTACGTCTACTTTAACCCCAGGGCCGAAAGTAGTTGTCACAGCAACGTTACGTACGTATTGACCTTTAACTGTAGCAGGTTTGATACGTAATAATGTTTCGTGAATTGTTTTGAAGTTTTCTACTAATTTTTCATCTGAGAATGAAACTTTACCGATTGGAACGTGGATGTTACCAGCTTTGTCAACACGGTAAGTTACTTTACCAGCTTTGATTTCTTCAACAGCTTTCGTTACGTCCATTGTAACAGTACCTGTTTTAGGGTTTGGCATTAAGCCTTTAGGTCCTAATACACGACCTAAACGACCAACTTCACCCATCATGTCAGGTGTTGCAACGATAACGTCGAACTCAAACCATCCGCCTTGGATTTTTTGAGCTAATTCGCTGTCACCAACGTAGTCTGCACCAGCTGCTTCAGCTTCTTTAGCTTTTTCACCTTTTGCGAATACTAATACGCGTTGAGTTTTACCAGTTCCGTTTGGAAGTACAACTGCTCCACGTAATTGTTGGTCAGCTTTCTTTGGATCTAAACCTAAACGGTATGCAACTTCTACAGATGCATCAAATTTAGCGAAATCTGTTTCTTTTGCTAATGCGATTGCTTCTTGAACTGAGTAAGCTTTAGAAGAATCGATTTTTTTAGCGGCTTCTAAATATTTTTTGCTTTTCTTTGCCATTGTATAATTTCCTCCTATTGTGTGGTTTTAACGGTTTTACCTCCCACAAAGTCCATGAGTGAAACACTCGTGCTAGGGACTTTTGGAAGCTGCATTTGTTTTTAGCCTTCTACTACAAATCCCATTGAACGGGCTGTACCTTCGACCATGCGCATAGCAGCTTCTACGTCTGCTGCATTTAAGTCAGGTGCTTTTAATTCAGCAATTTCTCTAACTTGATCACGAGTTACAGTAGCAACTTTTTTCTTGTTTGGTTCGCCTGAACCTTTTTCAACTTTAGCAGCTTTCTTTAATAATACTGCTGCTGGTGGTGTTTTACAGATGAAGTCGAATGAACGGTCTTCATAAACTGAAATCACAACCGGAATGATTAAACCTGCTTGGTCAGCTGTACGAGCATTGAATTCTTTACAGAATCCCATGATGTTCACTTGTGCTTGACCTAAAGCCGGACCTACTGGTGGAGCTGGAGTTGCTTTACCTGCAGGAATTTGTAATTTAACTAGTTTTACAACTTTTTTAGCCACGAGACATTACCTCCTTGATTGTTTCGTGCGTGGTTTAATGGAGATGAAGATTTCTCCTCCCACGGTGTTCCGACATGTGCATTTTCATGCACTTTGGTATTATATCAAAACTTAATTTGCAATGCAATATTTATAGTCTACTATTTTTGTAAATAAAACTTTCGTTTTTCTTACAAGCCTTTTCGAACGGTTGCGGTTGCTTCATAGCTACTGTAATGGGGCACCGGATTGAGCCTATCGTCTCAATTCCTACCAAGCTTCAAACTGACTCTACAGGTTTCACCCTAGAGTCAGTAATTCACATTGGTTGCTATCCCCCATTACTGTTGCTATAGAACCACAACGTTCTTCAGGCTTGTAAGAAAATGAGATTTTTTTGCAAAAAAGTGAACTGCTAGAAATCGCGGTGCAATGGGATTTGTGCCAAAAGATGAAAATGACATGTCGGTGCCTCTAACGGCCTCCCATGCTGTGGAAATGCGATGAGGGCGGGGTTTGTGCAGAGAATGTGAGGTGCTTATGAAAACTGCCCGAAATTCACTTATAAGTGAATTTCGGGCAGTTGTGCTAGTTGTTAAATTCAATAAAGAAAACTTTGAGGTAATCGCTTAGAGGTGTAGCCGCTGGAACTGCAAAATCACTTGGTAAGCCTTTCTTCAAGACAATACGATAGCGACGATTGCCGTCTGCTTCACGAATCCCCTGTTCAATCATTTGTTGGAATTGAGATTCACTCACATTCGCTGCATTTGTAGATAACACGAGTATTCCTTTTGGTGCGACTAATGGGGTGATTTGCGCTACTAGTTTCCCATAGTCTTTTGCTACAGAGAAGGTACGCTTCTTCGTACGTGCAAAGCTTGGCGGATCCACGACGACCGTATCAAACTTCAACTGTTTCTTCAATGCGTATTTGAAATAATCAAAAACGTCCATGACGTAGATTTGTTGTGTCTCAGGGTCAATACCGTTTACTGCGAATTGTTCTTTTGTTTTCTCCAGGCTACGATTTGCGACATCCACACTCGTTGTTTTAGTCGCTCCTCCCATCGCTGCGGCTACAGAAAAAGCACCCGTATAACTAAATGTATTTAACACGGTACAGCCGGCACTGTAGCGCTGACGAATTGTTTCTCGGACTTCTCTTTGGTCCAAAAAGATACCGGTCATTAGTCCTTCGTTCATATAAGTCGCGTATTTCACGCCATTTTCTAATACAATCAGTGGTTCTGGCGATTCTGTCCCACCGACAAACCTACTTTCTGGTAAATACGCTTCATTTTTAAAACGAATCTTTTCGTAGACACCTTTGACACCTTCAAAGGCCCCAAGCGCCTGCGTTAAAATCTGGTCACGGAAATGATACACGCCTTCGCTGTACCATGATACGACGATAAAACCGTCATACCAATCCATCGTCACTCCGCCAAAGCCATCGCCTTCCCCATTAAAGAGACGAAATGCTGTCGTATCCTCAGAATGCAGGAGGGAATGGCGATTCTCGAAGGCGGTTTTGAAGATGCCATTAAAGAACGCATCATCCAACGCTTCGTCTTCCTCGCGGCTATATACCCACGCAACTCCCTTATTTTGGAATCCGACATACGCCATTCCTAAGAATCGATGTTGTTGGTCAACAACTTTTACTACTTCGCCTTCATCTGCGCGAAGTTCTTGCGCAAGGTCCATCTGACTAATCAGTGGGCTTCCTTTTTTGATGCTGGATGCCGCTTTGCTTTTTACTACAATCATTCCCGTCATTATTTTTTCCTCCGCTTCTT
This sequence comes from Granulicatella sp., assembly GCF_057274575.1. NCBI lineage: Bacteria > Bacillati > Bacillota > Bacilli > Lactobacillales > Carnobacteriaceae > Granulicatella > Granulicatella sp. The sequence continues at coordinate 25,696 of NZ_DBHISP010000012.1, forward strand.
AACCATCCGATACAAGAGGAAGCCTAGCCAACTTCCAAGTACATTACAAATAATGTCATCAATATGGCTAACTCCTGTATAAAATATAAACTGTGCAAACTCGATGAAAAACGAGGTCAAGAACCCGTATTTCAGCGCGCGTGATTCTCCTTTTTTACTTCCATACAGCATCCCGCAGAAGAATCCTAGCGGCATAAACCAGACAATATTTCCTACTACATTATAATACGCCGCAAATATAGACCCTTGCATAAAGAGTTTGATACTATCCACAAACGGAACCCACATAATATCCGATAGTGGATGGACGACAATTTTCACAGCAAAAGATTCGTCCAAGTTTCTAAAAATCGTCACCTGCGAAAGTAGGATTAAATAGAAGATAAATAAATTACGATAGAGTTCCCATTTCCACACAATTCGTTTTCTTTTTCTAAATAATAAAGAAATAGACCAAACGATCAACCATCCTATAAATAAGACGATAGCGTGGTCTAAGCTAAAAATAAACAAACGAACAAGTGGAAGATGGTTCACTCGGTCCGCAAAAATCTCTACTATCCATCGATAGAATGGACCTAATAAATACATGGTCTTCCTCCTTGTTCGTTTTTCAATCTATGATAATTCCGGTTCTCCAGGGAACACCACTCTAAATGTGGTTCCTTGACCAATTTCACTACGTACAGAGATTTTACCACGGTGACTATCCACTAGCGATTTGACAATGGCCAGCCCTAGTCCGCTTTCTCCATATTTCGTGCTCTTTCTGGAGACATCAGCTTTATAGAATCGTTCCCAGATTTCATTAATTTCTCTCTTATCAATCCCAATTCCCGTATCTGAAATTTCAACAATAGCTTTTTTACCATCGTTCCAAGCTTTCACCACGATTTGTCCATCATCGGTAAATTGGTTCGCATTTTTCGTAATATTCACCAAAATTTGTACAAAGCGGTCATAATCCGCATATACACTGAACTCAGAATCACATTCATAAGAGATTTCATTATTTTTCACTTTAGTCAGTGCTTGCATTTGTTCCACAACCGCTCGGATAGCTCCAAGGCCTGCAAAACGATGTTGCACCAGTACAATTTGGTTCGAACGAATTTTCTCATAGTCCAGATTTTCATTAACCAGTCGAATCAATCGTTGCGTTTCACTTGAAATGAGTTCGAGCGAACGTCCTCTTCTAGATTCTGGAACCATATTGTATTTCAAGCCATCTAATAAGCCGTTCATCGTTGTTAGGGGTGTTCTCATTTCATGAGCTACGTCCATCATAAATTGCCTACGAACATTTTCTTGTCGCTCGACTTCTTGTTCCATTTCACGTAAGGAACGCGCCATGTTATTAAAGTCTAGCATCAATTCGTCAAACTCATCTTGACTATCGACTTTCAGTTGGACATCAAAGTCCCCTTCAGCAATTTTATTAGTGGCTTGACGTAGTTTATTAATGCGTCTGTTTTGATAGTTTGCAAAAATAAAGCTCATCAATATCCCTATAATTCCTGCGGCACTAAACGCGATAAACATCGAATTTCTGAGCTCTCTTACCTCTGTTTGGATACGACTGAGAGGACTCGCTAATGCGACATATCCTTTATATTGCTTTCCTTTAATAATCGGATAATAAACGGTCAATAAATTTTCTACAGAATCTCCTGTGAAATCCATTTGAACCTCTTTTAAGTTAATGGCAGAGCCATTTTTTAGGTGAGTTAACTCCTCTTCCGTTAACGAATTTTCACTAGCAGGATGTTTCGACGGAAAAGTCATGTTGTTTTTTTCGTCAAAAATCGCAATAGTTACATTTTCTTCTTTTAAAGTCGTTCCTATTTTTTGAATATCCGTATAGCTCATCTCAGAATCAATAATCCCTTTGGCATAAGATTGCAATTGCTGCGACCTTTGGGTGTAGATATTATTGCTCATTACATTATAAAAAAGAATCCCACAAGCAACAATGGTTATCAATACAACGGATAAGAACCCCAATAGTTGCTGATAAAAGTACTTCATTGATTACAACTCACTATCATCAAATTTATACCCTACGCCCCAAACTGTATGAATCACGTGTGGTCCTACAGCTTCAATCTTTTGGCGGAGTTTCTTAATATGAGCATCTACTGTACGTTCATCTCCGTAGAATGGCTCTTCCCAGATTTTTGTTAATAGGTGTTCACGGGTGAATACTTGGCGTTGATGTTTCGCCATCACCATTAATAAGTCAAACTCTTTTGGTGTTAAGTTTTCGATTTGTTTCCCATCGATAAACGCTTCATGAGTTTTCGTATTGATTTTGACATGGTCGGTTTCTACATCGAACATTGAAATTACCCCACTACCGGATGCTGATGCTCTTTGTGTACGACGTAAAAGAGCTTTAATACGCGCCATAATAGTCACGGCACTAAATGGTTTTGCCACATAATCGTCCGCTCCGATTTCAAGACCGATGACTTGGTCACTTTCTGAATCGCGCGCCGTAAGCATCACGATTGGAACAGCCTGATTTACGTGACGAATTTGACGGCAAATTTGCATGCCATCCATGCTTGGTAAGTTTACATCCAAAATCACAATGCCCCATTTGGATTGGTTTTCCATAAAAGCATCGAAGCCTTCTTTTCCATCATGATAGAAACTTGCCTTCCATCCTTCATTTTCAAAAAACATGCCCATCATTTCGCAAACTGCTTCTGTATCTTCAATCATTAAAACATGCATCATTTATACTCCCTTTTCACGTAAATCTTATTCATTAAAAGTTTCTTCACAAATTATACACTATTAATATGAAATCATAGACGACTAAATGTGAAAAAAATATGAAGAAGCCTTTGTCCACGAACTATTCCTTCTTTTTTTGGGACCCCAAACTGAATCGCAAGTGATTTAATAAGGATAACTGTGCATCACTCCACGGATTTCTTCTGCCATTTCCTTTTTGATGGAAATGACGAGTGAGTTCCATCTGCTTATCTCGACTGCTCTCTAATTCCTTATAGAAATCACGCGCGGACTTTCGAAGCGCTCCTTTTTGAAAGATGAGCCACTGCTCTGCCAAGTCGCTAGTCGCAACGGAGACTTGAATTAGTCGCGTGTTCATTTCAGAAACCGTGCGTTCAATATAGCTATCGGCGGTTTCTCCTTCAGAAGTAAAAATCACTTTCACTTGCGCTTGGTCAAACGACTGGGTGATCCCTGGTACAAATTGGGCATCGAAAACAATCCAGACTTCAATATTTTCAAATTTCTGAAAATTCGAGCACCGTTGAATGAGTAAATCCCTCGCGCTCTCTAAGTCGTCTTGCTTCTTCAATGCCACCAATTCCGGCCAAGCACCAATCATATTGTATCCATCGATAATATAGAGTTGCTTTTTCAATGTGCAGCCCCCATTTCCTATAACGAACGGTTACGGAAGACTTCGTACATCATTAAGGCACTCGCCACACTCGCGTTCAGACTTTGGACATGTCCCACCATCGGAATCGTCACCATTTCGTCCACGCTTTCCTTCACGATACGTGAGACGCCTTTCCCTTCGTTCCCCATCACAATCGCAAGAGGACCACTTGTATTCCATTTGCGGTAGTCCGTTCCATTCATATCGGTCCCAAACACCCAAATGCCACGCGCCTTCAATTGTTCAATCGTTTGCGTTAAATTCGTCACGCGAACAACCGGCACATGCTCAATGGCACCCGTTGAAGCTTTGGCAACGGTCGCTGTCAGTGAAGCGGAACGGCGTTTTGGAATAATAATCCCGTGAACGCCTGTTGCGTCAGCTGTTCGTAAAATACTTCCTAAGTTATGTGGATCTTCCACTCCGTCTAAAATGACGATAAATGGATCTTCGCCTTTTTCTTCGGCCTTCTTAAAGACGTCTTCTAAGTCAGCATATTCATACGCCGCAATCGAAGCCACGAGTCCTTGGTGAACGGCATTTCCGACAAGGTCTTCAATCTTTGTTTTTGGAACGGTTTGAACTTGAATGCCTTTTTCACGTGCCAGTTCAATGACTTTTGTGGCATCTCGACCAGAAGTTCCTTCTTGGATAAAGACGCGGTTGACACGGTCCGGCGTTTGCAAGGCTTCTACCACTGCATGGCGTCCAAACACAAAGTCCACCACTTCTTGTACTTCTGTACGTTCTACGTGTTCACGAGTAAGGTATTGTCTCCTTTCATCTCGCTTAGATTGTAGGCGGTCTGAACGATTTCCGTTTCTTGATTTTTTCTTTGGTGCATATTCATTTCGTGCCATGTTACTGTTCACCTTCCACTTGTTGTAAGCACCAGTTGATGAGTTCTTCCAATCTCGCTTGTTGGCCAGATAAGTATAAGTACCCCATTAATGCTTCAAAACCAGTCGCAATACGATAAGTTCCAACATCGGCATTTTTAGCCACCGTATGACTCTTACTATTGCGTCCTCGTTTGTATATTTCTAATTCTTCTTCCGTTAAGAAGTTTTCTTGTTCCAACATTTGTTGCATCAAGCGTGCTTGTGCCTTTGCCGAAACAAATTTTGTTGCGGTCGCATGTAATTGATTTGGCTTTGTTAACCCTTTTTGCATCACGTGATTTCTGACATACACTTCATAAATCCCGTCCCCCATATAGGCGAGTGCCAAACCGTTTAGCAGCTTCCAGTTTTTTTCTGTCATGCTTCTCTTCTCCATCTTGTTCCTTGTGGAGTGTCTTCTAATACAATCCCTTGTTCTTTTAGTAAATCACGAATCTCGTCACTGCGAGCAAAGTTTTTTGCTTTACGCGCTTCAAGACGTTCATCGATTAACGCTTGAATAGCATCATCGAGCAGTGCCTCTTGTTTTTCCACGATTCCAAAAATTCCAAATAAAACCGTTGCTTTTTCAAGAAGTGCTTCCAGTACTGCTTTAGAAACCACTTCTTGTTCTAAATACACATTCCACTCTTTTAACCACTGATACAACACAGTCATCCCATTTGCTGCATTGAAGTCATCATCCATTTCTTTTTGGAAATCTGCTTCAATCGCTTCGAATTTCGCTAGACGTTCTGCGTCTTCTGGCAATGCATCTACCGCTGTTTCTAGGCGATAGCGTGCATTTTTGAAGGTCGTTTGTACCTTTTCAAGGTTCACGGCTGCTTCTTGAAGAGCCGCTTCACTAAATTTCAATGGACGACGGTAGTGCGCACTCGCTAAGAAGAAACGAAGCACTTGTGGGTCGAGTTGTTGGATTAAGTCGTGAACAAGCACAAAGTTTCCAAGAGATTTACTCATCTTCTCTTCGCCCATCGTCACAAACGCATTATGCATCCAGTAGTTCGCAAATTTCTTACCTGTTTTGGATTCACTTTGCGCGATTTCGTTTTCGTGGTGAGGGAACGCTAAGTCTTGTCCACCCCCATGAATATCGATGGTATCCCCTAAGTGTTTTGTCGCCATAACAGAACATTCGATATGCCATCCTGGACGACCCTTGCCCCATGGAGAGTTCCAGCTAATTTCATTCGGTTTCGCGCTCTTCCATAACGCAAAGTCTAATGGATTGCGTTTCTTCGCATCATCTTCAGAAGCCGTGCGATTACTTGCCCCCATTTGTAAGTCTTCGATACGTTGGTCGCTGAGCTTGCCGTAGCCTTCGAATTTTTCAGTGATGAAATACACGTCGCCTTCTGATTCGTAGGCCATCCCTTTATCGATTAAATCTGCTACAAAGGCAATAATATCATCCATGGTATTCATAACCGTTGGATTCAAAGTCGCCTTCTTCACATTTAGGGCGTTTGTATCTTCAAAGAACGCTTCGATATATTTTTTTGAGACTTCTTCAGCCGTCATTCCTGTTTCGTTTGCCACTCGAATGATTTTATCGTCGACATCTGTAAAGTTCGAAACGAAATTCACGTCATAACCACGGTATTCAAAGTAACGACGAATCGTATCAAAGGAAACTGTACTACGAGCATTCCCGATATGAATATAGTTATAAACCGTTGGACCGCACACATACATGCTCACTTTACCTTCTTCAATCGGTTTGAATGCTTCTTTTTGTCTTGTTAAAGTATTGTAGATTTGAATCATAATTTTCCTCCGATAGTAGTATCTCTTTCAATCTCTTCTATTGTATGTACACGAACCACTCGTGCAGGCAATCCAACTGCAGTCGTATGTGGTGGAATATCCTCTAGAACCACCGCTGCGGCTCCAATCTTCGCATATTCTCCAACTGTTACAGGCCCAATGACTTGTGAATGAGCTGATAAAAGCACGCCGTTTTCAATCGTCGGATGGCGTTTACCAGTGTCTTTCCCAGTTCCACCTAAAGTTACCGCATGGAACATCTTCACATCGTCTCCGATAATGGACGTTTCTCCAATCACGATGCCCATGCCATGGTCGATAAAGAACCGTCTTCCAATCGTAGCCCCTGGATGAATCTCAATTCCTGTGAGGAACCTACTAAAGCCGCTAACCATTCGTGCAAGGAGTTTCATTTTTACCTTTTTATGTAACCAATGTGCCACACGGTGCAAGACCGTTGCGTGATATCCTGGGTACGTCAATACGATTTCTAAGCTACTTCTTGCAGCTGGATCATTCTTTTTATACGTTGTCATGTCTTCTTTAAAACGTCCCATTCCTTCACTTCCTTTACATTGACTTTCTTCTCAATTATAGCACAGTTTAAAGCACACAAAAAGCTGAAAAGCAGGGCTACAGGGCCTAGCTTTTCAGCTTTCCTAGAAATTATTGTAAGTCTAAAGTCACATCTACTGTTTGTAATGGTACATCGTAGAATGGATCTTCGCGGCGACCTAAGAAGTCTTTTGCTTGTTGTGGGAAGAGTGCGTACATTAACACATCTTCGTCAGATTTAGCGTATTCTTTAATCTCTTCGCGAATTTCTGGTAATTGATCTTCGATTAAGTCAGCTGGACGAACGGTCACAACTTCTGCATCGCCGATAATTTTTTCTTTCACTTCAGGATTAATTTCTGCTGGAGCTTGTCCATATAATCCTAAAACGTAGTCTTTGATTTCTTTTGGAACGAGTTTGAAACGTTCGCCTGAAATCACGTTCATTACCGCTTGTGTCCCAACCATTTGTGATAATGGTGTTACAAGTGGTGGGTATCCTAAGTCTGCACGAACTTTAGGCACTTCAGCTAATACTTCGTCGTATTTGTCCGCTAAGCCTTGTTCTGTTAATTGACTTAAAAGGTTTGATAACATTCCACCAGGTACTTGGTAAATTAATGTTTTTGGTTCTGTATCTTTTACTTTAGGGTTTAAAATGCCTTCTGCACGGAATTTATCACGAATGCCGTTGAAGTGAGCGGTTGCTTCTTCTACTTTCTTCATGTCCACGCCAGTATTAAATCCTAATTCTTCTAAAGATAAGACCATTGATTCAGTTGCAGGTTGACTTGTACCACCAGAGAATGATGATAAGCAAGTATCGATAATATCTGCGCCCGCTTCAGCTACTTTTAAGTAAGTCATTTCAGAAATACCACTTGTAGCGTGCGTGTGAACTTCTAAAGGAAGATCAGTTTTTTCTTTAATACGGCTTACTAATTCGTAACCTGTTTGAGGTGTTAATACCCCAGCCATGTCTTTAATACAGATTGAATCTGCACCGAATTCTGCCATGCGTCCTACTAAATCAACATAGTAGTCCACCGTGTGAACTGGACTTGTTGTGTAAGAGATTGCTGTTTGGCAGTGTCCGCCTGCTAATTTTGTTGCTTCGATGGATGTCTTCATGTTACGAACATCGTTTAAAGCATCGAATACACGAATAATGTCGATTCCGTTTTGTACAGATTTTTCTACGAATAAACGAACTACATCATCAGCATAGTTACGGTATCCTAATAGGTTTTGTCCACGTAATAACATTTGCAACTTTGTATCTTTCACTGCTGCGCGAATTTGACGTAGACGTTCCCATGGGTCTTCATTCAAGAAACGAATACAAGAGTCAAAAGTTGCTCCTCCCCATACTTCTAACGCATGGAAGCCAGCTTGGTCTAATGTTTCCAAGATCGGTAACATATCTTCAGTTGACATACGAGTCGCGATTTGACTTTGTTGTCCGTCACGCAAAACCGTTTCAGTTAAACGGATAATTTTGCTCATAATATCTTCCTTTCTTAAGGTCTTTGGGTCGATGTGTATTCTGCAATCATACGAGCGATATGCTCTTGCATCTCTTGAACCGTGTGCTGTCTAGAACGAGCGCACACTTTTGCTTCCTCATTGCAGATGAAACAACGTCTTGGAGGCATTCCAAGCGCTGTCCTGGAAATTGGAGTTGGTGTATCTCCGGCCATTTCCACGACATCGATATCCAGCAATCGTCCGAGTGGGTGTCCTTCTTCAAACTGAGCAACGACACGCTTTACTTCAAGAGCGTCGCCACTGAATACACGGTAATATTCCAGTCCTGTTGAAAGTGAGAAATCTTCTTGATGAAATCTCTCAAAAGACGCTAATGCGGCGTCCAATTCAGAAATCACAGAGGCGAAGACGGTTGTAATCGCCTCTGAATTTTTAACAGGACCTGGAATATTAAGTGTAATAGACACGAGTACACACGGGTTCAATTGTTCTAATAATTGTTGTTGGATATGAGCACGTCTTTCTCTGGCATCAAGCATTTGCATGATGTCTACCGGTGCTCCGTCAAACAAAGAATTAAACATTGCGAACAACGTCGATGATGCTTCCATCACGGTATTCGATAACCGCAACCACTTTGTCACCATATTGAATTGGTTCTGGGTTTCCAACGATGCTGTATGCTTTTTCTTGTAATTCTTTGATTGTGTATTGAGGTACGTCTAACCCTTTGAAGTGTTCAATTAAGTCTTGACGGTTAGGGTTGATGGCAATACCGATTTCAGTAACCACCACGTCCACACTTGTACCAGGAGTAATCACAGTATTTACTGATTCTACGAATGTAGGGATGCGTCCACGTACTAATGGGCTGATTACCATTGACATTTTTGAAGCAAAGGCTGTATCACAGTGACCACCTGAAGCTCCACGGATAACACCGTCAGAACCTGTCATTACGTTTACGTTGAAGTCTGTATCTACTTCTAAAGCAGAAAGAATTGCAACGTCTAGACGGTTGATAACAGAACCTTTAGATAATGGGTTTGCGTACATGCTTGCGTCGATTTCATAGTGGTCTGCGTTATTTGCTAGTGAGATTGCTGATGGGTGGTCAAAGTCTTGAACGTCGATGACTTTCTCAACTAAACCTTCTTCTAACAATTCGCACATTGAGTTTGTAATCCCACCAAGTACAAAGCTTGCTTTGATGCCGTCTTTAATCATTGCTTCACGGATGAAACGAGTTGCAGCAAGAGAAGCTCCACCTGTACCCGTTTGGAATGAGAACCCTTCTTTGTAATATGGAGAACCAGTGATTACTTTAGAAGCGTATTCTGCGATTAATAATTCTTTAGGGTTTTTCGTGAAACGAGTTGCCCCTTTGGCAATTCCTTTAGGATCTCCGATTTCATCTACAACAACCACGTAGTCCACGTCTGTTTGTGGAATGCTGATTGGAGTGTTTGGATAAGGTACAAGGCTATCTGTAATCGCAACTACTTGGTCAGCGTATTTAGCGTCGATCATTGCATATCCTAAAGAACCGCAAGTTGCTTTTCCTTTTGTACCATTGATGTTACCGTACTCGTCAGAACTTGGAGCTCCAAGGAAGGCAACGTCGATGTGGATGTCTCCTGCAGTAATCGCACGAGCACGTCCACCGTGTGAACGAATCACAACTGGGTTTTCCATGATACCGCTAGAGATTGCAGCCCCTAATTTATCACGTAACCCAGATGAAGTGATATTTGTAATGACACCATTTTTGATGTGTTCAATTAATGGTTCGTGTACGTTCGCGATTGAAGAAGGCGCGATAGATAGGTTTTTAATCCCCATTTTCGCAATTTCATCCATAACCATGTTAATCACATAGTCTCCTTCACGGAAGTGGTGGTGGAATGAAATTGTCATGCCATCTTTTAAGCCAGTTTTTTCAATAGCTTCACGAATGCTACCTAATAATTTTTCTTGACGAGGTTCAACAGGTTTGATTTTACGGCTAGCTGCTTCATAAGGTTTAATGCGAGCTAACTCACCTTCGTATACCCCATATTGATCTGCATATTCTTGTGGAATGTCACGTCCAGCTTTATTTAATACCATCTTAAATTTCCTCCTCGCTAATCAATCCAGCCGCTTTCGCCAATGCGATTACGCGCTCGGCACGTTCCACGATTGGTTTATCGACCATTTTACCGTTAACTGAGATAACACCTGAACCTTTTGCTTCAGCTTCACGAATTCCCCAAATAACTTCTTTAGCGTTTTGAATTTCTTTTTCTGTTGGTGCATAAACTTTATTAACCACAGGAATTTGACGAGGATTAATAACAGATTTCCCATCGAAACCTAATTGTTTGATGCGTTCTACTTCTTCACGGAATCCTTCCATGTTGTCTACGTTAGAGTAAACAGTATCAATAGCAGCGATTCCTGCAGCACGAGCCGCATGTAAAATCATGCTACGAGCGAAGAATAACTCTTGTCCATCAGGATAACGACGAGTTTTCATGTTTGTTACGTAGTCTTCAGCCCCTAAAGCGATCCCGATTAAACGGTCACTTGCTTTAGCGATTTCGCGAGCGTTTAACACACCTTCAGCAGATTCAATCGCAGCCATCATTTTAGTGCGACCTACTGGGATGTTGTTTTCACGTTCAACGCGAGTGATGATTTCATCCACGTCTACGATATCTTGCGCTGTTTCAGTTTTTGGTAAACGAACCACGTTTACTCCAGCAAGAACAACTGCTTCAATATCTAAAGCACCTGTTGTATCTAAACCATTGATACGTACAACTGTTTCTACATTGCTGTAGTCAAAAGTTTTTAATGCGAAGTGTACTAATACACGAGCTGAGTCTTTTTCTTTTAAAGATACAGCATCTTCTAAGTCAAACATAATTGAGTCTGCGCCGTAAAGTGGAGCATCACGCAACATTGCTGCGTTTGAACCAGGTACGAACATCATTGTTCTTCTTAAGCGTTCCATGAGTCAATCTCCTTCCAGTCGTAGTTTTCAACTTCTGATGCACGGTGAACCACTGTCACTGTACGAGCTTGGATTGTGCAATCTAGAGCTCCTTTATCAACCGCAATCACTTCTGCTGAAGTAACGCCTAATTGTTTTAAAGTTTCTTCGATAACACGACGGATTTGATTTCCGAATTGTTTTTCGACACTACTTTCTAATTGAATGTCGATTCGACCAGCGGTACTTGGATTTAAAGTAATCATAATGTCACTTGATTCCAAAGTGCCGACTACTGCACTTTTTTTAATTTCCATTATAGTTTCCACCTTTTCTTTTGGATTTTATCCAATGAAATGTTTTTCTTCTAAATAATGATACGTAGTTGCTGGAACGAGCTGTTTCAACTCGTCTACGTTTTTGTCTTGAATGGCAGCGCGTACCCGCGTCGCACTCACCACTTCCTCCCGGACAGAAAGTCTATCTATAATGATTAATTCTAAGTCCTTGCCAAAAGCAGCGCTTAGTGCGTCATTATAAACGGAGGTGACTGGGGAGAGTGGTTCTTGACCAACAAAACGTTTGGTCAATTGTAACGTTGGAACAATGTTTTCTAAGAAGAGTGTTGCATCCAATGTTGCTTGAACTTTTGCCACTTCCAAATCCGCCTTCTCTTTCAAGAAGTACGATGGGAAAGTAGCGCTTGAGACCATGTAGTCTCTCGTCGGGAGCACCGTTACATTCGGCAGGTGACTCACGCCTTGTTTCACCATTTCCATGCGGTCATTCGTATTAAAGAACGAACGATCCTCGGAAACAACGAACACGTAGAGGTGGCTAGACTGACTTGCAGCCGTTTCTACCAAGTATTGATGTCCCAGTGTAAAAGGATTTGCATTCATGACGATGGCACTATTGCTACTTCCTTCTACGAAATGTTCTTTGAGTAATTTTAAGTAATCACTAAAAGATGGGATGCCTTGTTCTAAAAAGGCAAGGTTTTCTGTTTCGGCAACTACCCGATAACCCAGAGATTTAAAGAAGACAATGTTCTTTGGTTTCGTGTAGACAAAACTATTGGTATAAGAACGTTCTCTTAATTCATCTAAGAGCGCCATCACGAGATGCGTCAACAGATTTTCTGATTGATACTTTTTACAAACCACTAAACATTTCAAAATGTTGCGGTCTAGGGAACCTGTCGCTGCAATGTCACCAGAATGATGATAGATTGCAATTGTGTAATCGACTTGTTCCGTCTTGCCAAGGTTCGCTTGATCCATTACCCATTCCCAATCTTGACGAGCTTTTTGATCACGATCAAGCCATAATCGTTTGAGAATGAAATTTTCCATGGAACGGCCTCCTTATTTTGGCGGGAATGCTTTTAATAGAACAGCAGATACGGCATATAGAATTCCTAATACTAGGAAAACTCCACCCATCCCTAAAGCCATTAATTCAAAAGCTTGTGTTAAATGTTCTGCGTTGAAAGTCATCGTTTTCCTCCTTTTCCTTCTATATTATTACATGAAGAATGATAATAATAATCCACCAGCAATAACAGAAGCGATTTGTCCAGAAACGTTAGCTCCAACAGCGTACATTAAGATGAAGTTTTGAGGATCTTCGTCTGTCGCCATTTTTTGGATAACACGACTTGACATTGGGAATGCAGAAATACCTGCAGCTCCGATCATTGGGTTGATTTTTTCTCTACGGAATAAGTTCAAGATTTTAGCAAACACAACACCACCGATTGAGTCCATGATGAAGGCTACTAAACCGAATAAGATGATCATTAATGTTTGAACATTTAAGAATAAATCAGCTTGCATTTTAACTGAGATGGTAATCCCTAATAAAATAGAAACAATGTTTACTAATTCGTTTTGAGCGGCTTGAGATAAGTTATCTAAAACGCCACATTCGCGTAATAAGTTACCGAACATTAAGAAACCAACAAGTGGTAATGAAATTGGAGCAATGAAACCTGCCACAATTGTGATAATGATTGGGAATAATATCTTCGTTAATTTAGATACACCTGAAGCATGGTATGTCATACGAATACGACGTTCAGCTTTAGTTGTAACCATCTTAATTGCGATTGGTTGGATAATTGGAACAAGCGCCATGTATGAGTAGGCCGCAACCGTAATCGCTCCAAGTAATTGTGGTGCTAATTGGTTTGCAACGAAGATGGATGTAGGACCGTCAGCCGCACCGATAATACCGATTGAAGCAGCTTCACGAATATCGAATCCAAATAATACTGCCATAACTACTACGAAGAAAATACCGAATTGAGCTGCCGCACCGAATAATAACATGAATGGGTTTTGTAACAATGGACCGAAATCGATCATCGCACCGATACCGATGAAGATTAATAATGGGAATAATTCAGTTTCGATACCAATCTCGAATAAGATTTGTAGAACCCCGTGTTGTTGTTGTCCGCCAACGACTTGGTCAAGAACCCCAGTCCCTGGGAAGTTTACTAAAATTGTACCTAATCCCATTGGTACTAATAATGTTGGTTCGTACTCTTTTTTAATCCCTAAGTACATTAATAGGGCACCGACAAGCATCATGAAGATTTGGCCGCCAGTAATAGACATTACATTTTGAACTAATGTTTCCACTGTTTCACTCCTTGAATTTCAATATAATTAGTTAATTGTAATTAAAGCGTCTCCTGGGTTTACCACTTGACCTTCTTTAACGTGAATTCCTGCTACAACCCCTGCTTTAGCAGCAACGATTTCATTTTCCATTTTCATCGCTTCTAAAATCATTAATGGTTGGTTTTCGCTAACTGTATCCCCTACGTTTACAAGTACACGTAAGATATTTCCAGGCATTGGAGATGGCATTGCGTCTGCGCCTGCTGGTGTTGATGCTACAGGAGCTGCTGGAGCAGGTGCTGCTTCTACTGCAGGTGCTGCTGGAGCTGCTGGGGAAGCAACTGGTGCGACAGGAGCTGCAGGTGCAACTGCGCCGATTTCTTCCATTTCTACTTGGTACTCTTGACCGTCTACTTTGATTTTGAATTTACGTAACATTTCGTAACATTCCTCCTAAAATAAATTATGATTTGCGTTTTTGGTAGATTTCTTTAACAGTCCACTGACTGTCATTTGATTCGCCTGCAGCAATTGCCGAAGCGATAACCGAGATAATCTTGGTTTCTGGGTTGCGTTTAAGGACGCGTTTAACCACAAATTGGCTTTCTGGGTAATCTGAGGCCGCAATCGCTGCCGCAATGATTGAGACGTACTTAGCTTCTTCTGCTTCTACCGGTACAAAAGCTTCTAATTTTTCCCATTCCAATTGAGGGGATGCAGGCTGCGTTGATGCGTGTTCCGTTGCTTCAGAACTCTTTTTGCCAAATAATCGTTGGAGAATTCCCATTCCTTCACTCCCTTCCCAACATAATCTGCATAGAATTATTATACAGAAAACACTATCATTCCCGAAACATAAAACGGGACTTCCCCTGTTCTTTTGGTGTTTTATTATAAATAGGATATAAGCATTATGTTCATTTTGTCACATCAAACTGTTTTTTTAATGTTTTTCGATATGAAAACACTATCTTTTTTATTAAATATTGTTTAAGATATCGCTATAAGTAAACGAATTCATTCTTGAAATGACTTCGTGGAGAGCCCTTCAGGTTTTAGCGACTGAATGATTCTCCTGCTATTATAAAAATTTTTTCAAAAAAGAAAGGAAGATATGATGGTTATCACAGTTGCAGCTTATGTAATGATGGCTATTTTCATGTACATTATCATGAAGAAAAAAATGTCACCATTCACAGCTTTAGTATTAATTCCATTAATTTTCGCAATTATTTTAGTTGCTACAGGTCAAGTCCAAGACGTAAACATCGGTACATTAATTCGCCAAGGGTTATTCGGAAATAACTCAAAAGATAAATTAACAGCGATGAAAGGAACTGCTGAAACAGGGGTTATGCTTCTATTCGCGATCCTTTACTTCTCTACAATGTTAGACGCTGGATTATTCGATCCAATTACTAACAAAATGATTCGCTTCGCTAAAGGCGATCCAATGAAAGTATTGATGGCTACTTCTATCGTAGCTGCTGCCGTATCATTAAACGGTGACGGAACTACAACTACATTAATCTGCTGCTCAGCTTTCGTGCCAATTTACAAAAAATTAGACATGAAATTAATGAACTTAGGGGTTCTTGTAATCTTACAAAACACAATCATGAACTTATTACCATGGGGCGGACCTACTGCTCGTGCGATGTCAGTTCTTGGTGTAGAAGCAGATATTCTAGGTTACTTAGCACCGGGGATGGTTCTTTCAATTCTTTACGTAATCTTCTTCGTTGCTCGCTCAATGGGTAAAAAAGAACGTGCTCGTTTAGGTGTCCAAGAATTATCTGAAGAAGAATTAAACGAATTAACTACAATTTCTGATCCTGAAGTATTAGAAAAACGTCGTCCACAAAACTTCTTAATCAACGCTATCATGACAATCGTGTTAATCGGTTGGTTAGTTGCAGGTTCATTCATCGATGCAATCGAAGTGAAACCAGTTGTATTATTCTTAGTTGGTACAGGTTTAGCCTTAATGATCAACTATCCAGACTTAAAAGCTCAAGCAAAACGTATTGGGGACAACGCTGGGGACGCTGTACAAGTAGTATTACTTGTATTTGCTGCCGGAGTATTCATGGGATTATTCCAAGGAACTGGAATGGCGACTGCTTTAACAAACAGCATCGTTAAAATTATCCCTGAACAATTAGCAGGCTTCTGGTCATTAATTATCGCAATTATCTCAGTACCTGGTACATTCTTCTTAACAAACGACGGATTCTACTATGGAGTATTAATTCCATTCGCTGAAGTTGGACGTCAATACGGATTCACTGATATGCAAATGGCATTAGCTTCATTAATGGGTCAAGCATTCCACTTATTAAGCCCATTAGTAGCGTTCATCTACTTACTATTACGTCTAACAGGATTAGACATGGGTGAATGGCAAAAAGAATCAGCTAAATATGCTGCTGTTGTCTTCGTAATCTTCGTTGTAACAATCGTATTAATGGGTCACATGCCATTATACTTAGCTCAATAATTCAAAACGAATTTGTGAAAAAGACTTGTTCAGGCCCAGCCTAACAAGTCTTTTTTGTGCATTTTTCACTATTTTCGTTTATACTATTTCTGATACATAGAACAAATTCAAGGAGGCCATTATGTCAGCAGTCATTCAAGCAGTTAAAAAGAATTTAGACATCTCTCAAAACAAACCTCTAAAAATATCGCTTTATGAAGCGTTTCGTAAAACGATTATTTTGGGGGAGATTCCTGCCGGCACAAGAATTAACGAAAAGGAATTCTCTACAGAATTAAATATCAGCCGAACTCCCATTCGCTACGCCTTAAATGAATTAACCAAAGAGATGTTAGTAGAACACATTCCTAAAATTGGCGTTATCGTAAAAGGGATTTCCATCAAGGACGCCCATGAGATTTTTGAAATTAGAAAGTCCCTCGATACCTTAGCAACCATTAACGCCATGAAACTCATGACGAAAGAAGACTTCAAAGAGCTACAAGCCATTTTAGAAGAATGCGACAAACTGAATGCTGAAGACAAAGTAGATGAAGTGCTTGCTAACTTCACTACCTTCAATGATTTCATTTATGAAAAATGTCAAATGACTCGTCTAAAAGAAATCGTAAATGAGCTTCGTACGTATGTCATTTATTTTAGAGATCTATCGATTCGTTCTTCTGAACGTCGAACCAAAGCACTTGATGAACATAAGCTGATTTATCGTGGAATGCTCAATAATGATGTGGAACAAATCACGCTCATTACTCATGAACACTTAGACCGTTCATTGAAATTTATATTGAAACAAATGGAGAAATTACACATTGATTAATCCTGAGTTTTTAGCAAAAGTGGCAACAGATGCCCTTCTACAAGAAGTGAATCTTGCGCCAAAACCAGGCCTCGTAGACCCAATTTCTACTGGCGCGCATCAAGATATGACAAAGGACACCTTCTACAAAAGCATCGACGCGCTACGTCCTTATTTACTCGCCTACGCCAAAGCAGGAGAGAACCATAACGGCACCCCACTCGACTTATTTAACGAGCTCCGCGCCCTTGGAAAACAGGCAGAAGACGCCATGATGGCTGCCACAAACCATATCAACACCCATAAAGGAGCTAATTTCTCCTTTGCCCTGGTTTTAGGTGCCACCGCTCATACAAAAGGCAACATTCCAGAAGCCCTGCACTACTGTCATCTAATGACACGTCACCTGATTGAAGTGGATTTTGCCGACCTCGACCAGAAAGAACATCTTTCATATGGAGAAAAACTTTACGTCGAACATGGCATCACAGGCATTCGAGGCGAAGCTGCAAGTGGCTACCCTAGCCTTTCCAAAGCCCTCGACTATTACAACACACTAAACAC
Source organism: Granulicatella sp. (assembly GCF_057274575.1). Classification (NCBI taxonomy): domain Bacteria; kingdom Bacillati; phylum Bacillota; class Bacilli; order Lactobacillales; family Carnobacteriaceae; genus Granulicatella; species Granulicatella sp. The sequence continues at coordinate 43,296 of NZ_DBHISP010000012.1, forward strand.
GCATACTCCTCGTCACCGTGACTTACTCCTGCTCCTCTACCTCATGACATTCGTAGAAGACGGAAATCTCATTCACCGAGGCGGAATCGATGCGTATAAGAAGATCCAACAAGAAGCCAAACTCCTCTTTGACGAAGCCCAAACGCTCTCAGAAGAAGAGCTTGTCTCCAAATTAGAAGACTACGACAACGTCCTTATCGAGCGTAACCTCAGCCCAGGAGGCAGTGCAGACCTACTCTCGCTCACCTTCTTTTGTCACAAAATACAAAAAAACGGATGAACCCTCATCCGTTTTTTCTTTGCCCTTTTTCTTCCCTTCCAGCGCTTCCATGTTTGTGTCTTTTACGAGCACACACCTTATGTTTCTCCTTCCCCGCGCCAGAGAACGTGGCATGCACACACCTGTTGCACTCTCTTATTCAAGAAGGATTAACCTTTTTATTTAACCCCTTTGCACTCAGGACTGATATTCGGAAAAATCTCAGATTCTATAATAGCAGTAATGGGAAATCGTATTAAATGCGAGGGAGAAAGACCATAGGCTCGAACCGTTACCCCTTTATAGCTATTATGAAGACATCTGAGGGAATCTCGAGTATATCGGACCGTTAGGTCCTCCTTCTCTATCTATAAACAAAAAAGAGTTAACGCAGTTTGCATTAACCCTTTCTGTTAGCTTTTATTTAATAAGAGCAAGTGCGGCTTGGATGTGTGCAATGCTGCGTTCTCTTCCAAGCAACTCAATCGTCTTACCAATCTCCGGCCCGTGTGTTTGTCCGCTTGTTGCCACACGAATTGGCATAAACAAGTTTTTACCCTTTACGCCAGTTTCTTTTTGAACCTCTTTAATGGCTGCTAAAATACTTGGCTCATCGAATGTTTCCATCGCTTCTAGTTTCGACATAAAAGCATTCAATACCGTTGGAACAGTTTCACCTTGAAGCACTTCTTTTGCTTCGTCATTTTCCACTTCGAAATCTTTTCTGAAGAATAATGTTGATAAAGCAACGATTTCATTCATGTAGCTCATTTGGTCGTGGTACAACGCCACTAATTTCACTAACCATGTATGTTCTTCAGGAGAAACTTCTTCTGCTACGATTCCCGCTTTTTTTAATTGCGCAATCGCCATTTCAGCCACTTCTTCTAATGGAGTTTTCTTCACGTATGTGTTGTTAATCCATTCTAATTTCTTCGGATCGAAAGCTGCTGGTGATTTACCAAGACGTTTTTCGTCGAAGATTTCGATGAATTCTTCACGGCTGAAGATTTCGTGTTCGCCTTGAGGAGACCATCCTAGAAGCGCGATAAAGTTGAACATCGCTTCTGGCAAGTACCCTAAGTCTTTATATTGTTCGATGAATTGTAGGATTGATTCATCACGTTTTGATAATTTCTTACCTGTTTCAGTATTAATAATTAATGTCATATGTCCAAAACGTGGTGGTTCCCAACCAAACGCTTCGTAAATCATTAATTGTTTTGGAGTGTTGGCAATATGGTCATCTCCACGTAAAACGTGAGTGATTTCCATGAAGTGGTCATCCACTGCTACTGCGAAGTTATACGTTGGCATTCCGTCACGTTTTAAGATAACGAAGTCGCCACCGACGCTTGTAGACTCGAATGAGATTTCGCCTTTAACGATATCATCAAAAGCATAGGTGCCAGTCTTTGGAACACGGAAACGAACAACAGGAGTGCGTCCTTCTGCTTCAAAAGCGTCACGTTGCTCTTGTGTTAAGTGAGCATGTTGCCCGCTGTAGTGCGGCATTTCACCATGAGCACGTTGCGATTCACGTTCTGCTTCCAATTCTTCCTCTGTCATATAGCATTTATACGCTTTATCCTCAGCAATTAATTGCTCGATAAGTGGATTATAAATATGTTCACGTTCTGATTGACGGTAAGGACCGTATTTCCCTGGTTTATCTGGACCTTCATCCCAATCCATTCCAAGCCAAGTTAAGTTTTCTAACTGGCTTTCTTCTCCGTGCTCAAGATTTCTCTTGCGGTCAGTATCCTCGATACGGATGATGAACTCTCCACCATAATGTCTCGCGAATAAATAGTTAAATAGGGCTGTACGAGCATTCCCGATATGTAAGTGCCCTGTTGGACTTGGTGCATAACGTACACGCACTTTATCTGTCATTGTAAAACTTCCTTTCTTTGTCATTCTTACTTATTGTAAAACTTTTCAAGCCATATTTCCATGATTTATAACAAGTCTTCTAAAATATATTTAAAATCTTTTTCTTCCATTTTTTGAATCATAATAATCCCATCCCCTAAAGGAAGTAATGTTGATCTTAAGGTTGGGTCACTTTGTACTAAATCAAGGAACATGTTGAGGCGACGATGAATTTTACGCACACGTCTTGGGCGATCCATCACATCTTCTAAAATCGTTCCTCCTTGGAAAATATCATCCACGACCAGCACGCCGCCAACTTCTAGCACGTCCATGCAATATGGGAAGAACTCAATATATTTTGCTTTAGCACTATCCATAAAGAGGAAGTCATATTTTGCTTGTTCTAGCGTTGGTAAGATATCGGCTGCATCGCCTTCCAATTGGGTGATTCGGTCGGATAAGCCTAATTTTTCAAAGTTTGCTTTGGCACGGCTATACATTAACTCATAGCGGTCAATGGTCGTTACTTTTGCCTGTGGTGAAGCTGTAGCCATTAGACTCGCTGAGAATCCAACGGCTGTCCCAATTTCTAAAACATTTTTCGGTTGGGTTAGTCCCACTATAAAATCTAGGAAAACAGCTGTTTCATGAGGAATAATGGGAATTCCTAATTCATTAGCCATATTTTCTAATTCGCCTAAGCCCCCCGGAAAACGGCGTTGACTTGTGCGCATGTACTCGACCAGTTCCGGTTTGACAACAGGTCTGTGCATCATTTCATTTAACATAAATTCTCCTTTGTTAGAATCCGCCACCGCCGGATCCTCCACCACTACCTCCGCTCGATCCACCAGAGAAACCTCCGCCGAACCCGCCTGAATTACTAGAAGAACTTGAAGACGGTACTCTTGTTCCCGCTAAATGAAACGAAGTAGACAAGACTTCATCCAATTTAGTCACTGGATTATACAAAGTTCCCATATGTTCAGAATAAAACACGCTTTGGGTTAGTTGGTTTGGTATAATTTTTTTTAATATTTTAATCAGATTTTCTGCTACCCCTAATGAAATCGCATAAACAAGGAAGTGGTCCCATATTTGAATACTAGGTAGATCTTCTACACGAGACATCGGAGAAATATCCCACAACATCTGTTTGAAAGCTTGCCATTTTCTATATCGATACTCTCCTTCTAGTGAACGCCTTGGAGCCGTAACTCCTGACCCAATCCATGTAAGAGGAATGAACAAGAGTGACATCAGAAGTGTATACATCGATAAGGAACCATTGTCGGTGAAGATTCCAATCATAATGCCTACAAAAACCAGCAAGAAAATCGCACAACCGGAAAATATATTCCTTGCCTCTGCTTCTCCTTTTTTAAAACAATCCACTCGGTATTTCCTAGAAGAAGTTTCAACAGAAGCCATCCAAGCAGCAGTCGATTTTAGGTACTTTTCCGGTTCTTTCTTTGCAAAACGTTGAATATCTTCCATTAAATAAATATAATGGCGCCCTTCACCAACATCTTCGAATAAAAATTCAATCGCAATCTTTTCATGAGGGAGTAATCCAGATACTTCCCTAACTAGTTTTAAAATATAAGGTTTCGTATCTGTTATTGTCAATACTTTTTTACGGATTAAATCCATAATCGTTGCACTTAAATCAAGCATTGAACATTCTTGATAAACGGCTTGATTCATAATAGCGGGGCTAATATCTTCAGGAAGTTCATAATGGTGATCAGGGATATGTGGCACTTGACTGAGTCTCTTACGATTGGCAAAGAAACCTTTAATCCAAGCAAAAATCAAATTCAAAACCATTAGTCCCCATGTCACATAAATACCCATGGCTCCCCTACTTTTCAGACGCTCATCTCTAAGAATTAATTCCTCTTCCTCTGCAACAATACGATCAAAAGCTTTTTCAGAAACAATATTGGTATTGAATGGAGTCAAGGTTTGCGGGAAAAGCACATGTACTTCAACAAAATCGCCACTTTCATTAGACGGTGCTTTAAAAGTAACTGATTTATAGTCCTCAGCGATTTTGACTTCTCCATTCTTACCAGCTCCATGTCCCCATGCACGCAAGGTCTCTCTTGAAGCGTTCCCTGGAAGATTGACAGTCACGGTAATATTTTCTTGGTTTATTTCCCATTCTTTTCCGACTACTTTACGGTTGAGCTCAGCCGTATCCTCATAATTGGTAATCAATTTAGGAATCGTATATTGAAAAGTAACGGTTCGAGTCGTATTTGAAAATGGCATAAAAACTTTAAATTTCATTTTATTTCCATCATTACTAAGCTGATAACTACCATTTTGACCAGAAGTGTTTCGAGGAATTTCGATGTCACCCTGTGCACTTTCTATAAAAGCCGCAACATCTGTTGGATGTAAGAATCCTTTATATTCCAGATTATAGAATACCCCATTATAAGACCCGGCTGCATTGAACGTAATTTTTTCTTTAAACTGAACGTCTCCGTTTTCTAAAATATTCACAGTGATATCGTACTTGTCTATCTTTAAGCTACGAGCATCAACACTCGAACTCAGTCCAAAAAAGGCTACTAATCCTAATAAAAACGTAATGATGTAACGTATTTTTCGATTCATGTTCTCACCTCTATCATGTCAAAAAAGTGTCAAAACGTTGGGGGATTGTCCACGAAGGAACTTCGCTATCTTCTCATACTCGCCTGTACTCTATTACATTACTGAACCAACAATATTTAATTTTTTCTTCAAGTAGAATTTAGTTGCTAAAGCTGCTTCCCCAATAAGTCAGTACCATTCATAACTCATTACAAGATTGATAAAACTTGGAATGAAGCGTTGACTTGTGCGCATGTACTCGACCAGTTCTGGTTTGACAACGGGTCTGTGCATCATTTCGTTTAACATAATTTCTCCTTTGTTAGAATCCGCCACCGCCGGATCCGCCACCACTACCACCGCTAGAGCCTCCAGAGAATCCTCCGCCGAACCCGCCAGAGTTGCTACCTCCATTCACATAAGAGCTAGAACTGTTGTATGAGCTTGAGAAGGCACTATTAAAGTCCGCAATAGGATAATAAATCGTTCCTGTTTGACTTGAATAGA
>NZ_DBHISP010000013.1:0-42095 GCF_057274575.1 Granulicatella sp.
CAAACTTGACTTTTATATGCACTGTATTCTCGTATGGCATTTCTTTTTTGAGTATCACATCATCAAAGCTGTTTTCAAACTTTTCCGCTTGGATTTCCAAATTCTTTATCCGGGACAATTTGAAATATCTAAAGTCATTTCTAAGTAAACACAAGGCATATAGATACCAATCTTGACTCTTGAAAAGCAATCTAACAGGTTTAACTCTTCTGCTTGTTTCTTTTTCATTACTGCTAAAATATGTGAATGAAATAATGTTCTTACTTAAAATTGCGGACTTAATATCATTAAATGTTTTTTCATACATCTTATTGTTTTGCCAATTATTAAAATCAACTTCTATCCAACTGGTATTTTTCATTTTAAAGAGTGCGGACAGTTTTGTTAAAAGCTCATTCTCATGCTGTATTGCGGTATTATCCAATCCTTGAAGAGCTGACATAATCTGTTGTTTCTCGTTTTCAGACAGTAGTGATTTACTAAGCACAAAATCTTCAGCAATTTCTATTCCACCACCCTTTCCTTGCAACGCATAGATGGGAATACCTGCACTGCTGATAGAGTCAATATCTCGATATATTGTCCTGACTGACACCTCAAATTTATCTGCAAGTTCACTTGCCGTAACTTTTCCCTTTTCTAAAATATAATATAGTATCCTAAATAGCCTATTATCTTTCATCGTCTTAACATCTCCTATATTTATTGTACCATAATAACTTGACATTTATTGTCATATTATGAAATGTTCTTCCAAATCATGATAGTGCTACTTATCTCTCTTATTCATAGTAACAACAATAGCGAATAGTAACCGATGTGAATTAGAGGGCGATTTAAGACATTCGCATTGTTTCCTTTCCAAGACCGGAAGACAAGCTCTGCCATGCCCCGTCCCCTTCACAAACTCAGAGAAGTAACCTGTCTGGCTCATCCCTAACCCCGCATCCCATCGAAACGCACTCTCCCCCGTACTTTCGAAGCAAAAAATAAAAACAGGTTGACACTGCACAATTGGAAACGACCCTCCTCGGATTCTATAGTAACAACAATAGCGAACAGTAACCGATGTGAATTAGAGGGAGTTATGAGATGCTTCTTATGGAAAATACTTTATCCAGGTAGACGCAGTAGCTGATTGTATTAAGCTTCATCACTTGTGATTTGCTTAATCCTAATCAGCTTTGCGGGGGTAAGACTACGAAAAAAACTGGACTCACACTATGAGTCCAGTTTTAATTTCTGTCTTACTCCCTCTTTGAAGCTCGGTAGGATTGAGACCTTGGCTCAATCCGGTACAGCTATTGTCGTTACTATGAAGATATCCAAGGAAACGGGAGTTTCCAATTCTCATTTATCTTAGCAGTATCAACCTGTTATTTTATTTTTTATAGTTCTCTTCGTCCTTCGATAGCTCGGAAGAGAGTCATTTCGTCTGCGTATTCGATGTCGCTGCCGACCGCTAGCCCATGCGCCAGACGCGTTACTTTGATGCCCGCTGGCTTGATGAGACGCGACAAGTACATGGCAGTCGCTTCGCCTTCCGCTGTCGCGTTCGTCGCGATGATAACCTCTTGCACTTCCGGATTCTGCAACCTCGTAATCAAGGACGTAATATTAATATCATCCGGCCCCGTCCCTTCCATCGGAGACAACACCCCGTGAAGCACATGATAGAGCCCCTTGTATTCCTTCATCCGCTCCATACTCATCACATCTCTGGCATCTTCCACCACAAGAATCTTCGTATGGTCGCGCGTTGTATCCGCACAAATCTCGCACGGATCCTCTTGCGTCACATTGCCACAAACCGAACACATGCGTAAGTCACGCTTGCAGCTGATGAGCGAATTCGCAAAAGTTAAGACGTCTTCTTCACGCATATCCATGCAGAAGAAGGCAAGTCGTGCAGCCGTCTTCGCACCAATCCCCGGAAGCTTCATAAAGCTGTCCATCAATCGTGCAATCGGTTCTGGATAATGCATGCTCCAACCTCCATCGATTAAAATCCTGGGATATTTAATCCTTTAGTAAATTGACCCATTGTTTGGTCGTTGGCTTTTTCTGCTTGCGTTAACGCATCATTGGTCGCCATTAACACTAAGTCTTGTAATAATTCTACATCATCTGGATCAACAGCTTCTGGTTTGATTTCCACGTTTAATACTTGGCGTTTTCCGTTTACCGTTACTTTGACCAAATCACTTTGAGAAGTTCCAGTGTATTCTGTTTGGTTTAACTCTTCTTGAGCTTGCGCCATTTGTTTTTGCAATTTTTGCATTTGTTTCATCATGCCTTGCATATTTCCCATTCCACGCATGGTTATACCTCCGTTAATTCGTATTTTTTCTATTCTTCAATTTGAACGAACTCTTCTCCGAAAAGCTCAATCGTATCTTGTACTTTTTGTTTAAATTCTTGTTCTTCCTCAGAAATCGGCTCTTCCACAACTGGTGCTTCCGTCACATGAGAGACCGCTTCGCCTTCTTTACTCTTCTTGCGTTCCAAAAGGAAATCGGAACGAATTTGTTGCCATTGTTCGCTCGTGACTCCGACAAAGGTTCCGCTGTAGCCTCCGAGGCGTTCGAGATGCCCTTGAACTTCTTCATGGAATCCTACAGTCGTCTCAGCTAGTCCGCAAATATGTTCATACATAAATTGCATCACAAACCCATTTGGCCCTGCAGCAACCGGTTGTGCTTGATTCATCAGCGCTCGTTGTTGCGGTGTTAAGCAGCTGAGCAAGTCGCCCCATAAGTCGCGCACCTTTTCGATGTCTGCTTTAGTCGCTTCCATCAAAATCTTGTTTACGGCCGAAACATTTGGCTTGAAGCTTGCTTTTGGTGCTTTTGTAGCTGGTTTTGGCGGAGCTGGTTGCGAAGAATGAACGCTTCCTCCTTGCATCAACGTGGCCATTTGTTGTCTTAACTGCGCGAGTTGTTGTTGCAATTGCTCCACTTCCTCGCTACTTGGCGCCTCTATTGTTCTAGGCGTCGCACTTGTTTGTGGTTGTGCCATTTTGATTGTTAAGACTTCGAGTGAAATCGTTGGTTTTGTGGTGAAGCGCATTTCTTGTTGCGTTTGATTTAAAGCTTCCACAAAGCGGTATAAAAAGCTTGCATCCACTTCATCTTTAAACTGCAAGAAGCGTTCGCTACGACCAACTGTCTCGCCACTTTGTTTGGCTACGAGGAGGTCTCTAGCAAATTCCAGCCATTCTTCCACCAAACGACTGGCTTCTTTCCCCATTTTAAAGAGTTGTTGTAAGCTCTCCAACGCTTCTTCAGCTTTTTGCGCTTGTAAGTCCGCTACAAAATCAATTATCAAGTCATCAGTCAAACTTCCCGACACTTGAATCGCTTCTTCAAATGTGACTTTTCCGTCGCCAAATGAAATCATTTGGTCAAGTAAACTGAGAGCGTCCCGCATTCCCCCATTGGCACATCTAGCCACTACGCTTAAGGCATCCGCTTCGTACGGGGTGCCTTCTTGGTCTAGGATATACGCCAAGCGGTCGATAATTTCTTGCAAGGTAATCCGTCTAAAGTCAAACCGTTGCGTCCGAGAAATAATCGTCGCTGGAATTTTATGCGGTTCCGTCGTTGCGAGAATGAAGATGACCTTTTGAGGCGGTTCTTCTAAAGTTTTTAAGAGTGCATTGAACGCTCCTGTTGAGAGCATATGCACTTCGTCGATAATATAGATTTTATATTCGGCTTGCGTTGGTGCATAACGTGCCTTGTCGCGAATATCACGGATTTCTTCAACCCCATTATTGCTGGCCGCATCGATTTCGATCACATCGCCAATCGTTCCGTTCGTGATGCCTTTACAGATTTCACATTCGTTACAAGGTTCGCCGTTTCTTTGGTTTGGACAGTTAATGGCCTTTGCAAAGACCTTCGCGGCACTCGTTTTTCCTGTCCCACGAGGCCCCGTAAATAAGTAAGCATGACTCGTTTTTTGATTACTAATCGCGTTTTTTAACGTATGCGTCACCGCACTCTGCCCGACCATATCATCGAACGTTTGTGGACGCCATTTTCGATATAATGCTTGATAAGCCATATTACTTCCCTGCCTTTTTAAAAATTTACAGTTCTATTCTAGTATAGATTCTTCAAAAATTCTACTGTTCGACGCGTTTCATCGGCGCCTGTGAAGTCTGAATAAAGCGACTTTCTGTCCCTTTTGGAACAATGAGGGATAGACGGTGTTTTGCCCTTGTACAAGTCGTATACAGCATCATTTGTTCTTTCGCGGTATGATACGCTTCATCGGTTGCATTCCAAATGATCACTTCGTCAAACTCCATCCCTTTCGCCACTTGAATCGTCGTTAATACAAAGCGACTGCCAAGAGACTCACTGCTATCTTCTAGAAGCGCAATGTCTTCCACGTTTAGCAGTTGATGTAAGGCTTTAGCTTCTTCCATCGTTCGACATAAAATCGCCGTTGTGTGATACACTTTGGGACTTTCTTCCAATAAGCCTTTCAAGCGGGTGAGCTGCATGCCATCTGCATCGCTATACAGCGTTACTTCGCTTCCCGTACGTGGGAATACATTTTTATCGAGTGGCCATTTTAAGATTCCATTGGCAAATCGTGTAATTTGTGCGGTACAACGATAGCTGATTTCAAGCGAGCGATTCATCAAGGACCGGTTTGGAAAGACCAATTCGACGAGTTCAGGATGTCTGGCTTCCAATGTGAAAATCGAAGAAGATGTCGTAAACGACTGGTAAGTGTCCCCAACGACCGTGAATTTCGCACGGAAATAAAAATTCGATAGAGTGCCTAGCCATAATAAGGACACGTCTTGCACTTCGTCGATAAAGAGATGGCTATACCCCACATAATCGCGAACTGGAGTGACTCTTGTCGCCACATATTGCAACAGGCGAATCCCTTCTGCCGTCACTTGAAGGCGAGACCCTTCTATTTTCTTCAACGGAATTGGCGCATTGTCCATCTTCTCTAGTTCTTGACGGCGCGCTTTGGCTTTTGGCATCCATTGTTGAACCAAGTAGGCGATGTCCACGAATGCGAACATTTCTACTTGTTGCGTCACTTCAAGCACTTCTTTTTCGAAGACTTTTTGTCCAAGTACTTGGAAATACTCTGCCTCACTCTTCGTCTCAACATCCTTCATCAAGACTTCGATTTGCATCGCATTCATAGACTCGTAGACGGCTTTGGCCTTCTGCGACATAAAGAATTTATTGAGACGGCGTTTTAAAGTACGCTCTAAAACGGTTTGCATTTGCGTTAATTGTTGATGCAATGGTAAGCTCACATTCACATTTTCAGTGAGTTTTTCATAGTCCTTCATCGTGAAGACCGCTTGTCCTTTAATCCCGATTGCTCGATACGGTAAGTCTTTCGCCGTTAGCCCTTGGAGATTGCGATGAACGAGTGCAATCCACTCACTATCCGTTAAGTACACTTTACGGGTTGGCACTTGGCTTAAAGTCGTCGTTTTATGCAAGTACATCTTGCGGTATAACTCAATCGTATGTTGCGCTAGCGTTTGTTGGTATAACTCGCTTCCCGTTAAACTTGGGATCACATGCGATACGTATTTTGCAAAGAGTTGGTTGCGTGATAGGAGTAGCATATCGCTCATCCGCTTGTCTTTGGCTTGATACATCAAATACGCAATGCGTTGAAGTAAAATCGTCGTTTTCCCACTTCCGGCACATCCATTCACGATGAGCCAGTCTTTCGGGTTCAGACGGATAATTTCATTTTGTTCCTTTTGAATCGTTGCGGTGATTCCTTCTAAATGCCCATCCTTATTGGTCGGTGCACTTAAGGCTTCCATTAAGAGCGATTCTTCATTTTCAATATCATAAACAGACTGTAAGGTCCCTTTTTTGATGACGATGTCGCGTTTTAGGAAGGCTTGTGCTTTTTGCGCCCCATTTGGAGTCTCGTAATTTAGCTCTCCTAAGGTTCCTTCATAAAACAAACTTGCAATGGGTGCTCTCCAGTCATACACTTGCACTCGATCTTCTTCATCAAAGAACGTCGCTGGTCCAATATACATTTTTTCTACTTTTTCGTTTTTTCCAAATTGAACGTCAATTCTTCCAAAGTATGGAGATTCTTTTTGTCTTTCTAATTGCTGGATTCCATACTGAATTGTATCTTGTCTAGTGATATCCAGGTCGCGTTCTTGCAGACGTTTTTCTTCGAATGCAATTCTATCTTCCATTAGCTTTTTTACACCTTCTAGATGCTGAGCTTCTTCTTGGAAATTCTGGTTCTTCATGCGACTCACTCTCCCTCCACTGGATATTCTTTCTCATAAAAACAGGCTGAACCTCTGGTCCAGCCTGAATCTTCTTCTATGTACATACAGCACATAGCGAACATTACTTATAGCTGCTTCCTTCCGGACCTGACTCGATTCATAAGTTCGCTATTGCCATATGGCCTAACGGCACGTATTATTATACAAAACTTCTTTTTGAAAAGCAAGCAGATAACCTTGAGAAAAAATTATTGGAAACGACAAAATAAGAGTGCAGATTATACAATCCTATCAGGTTCAGTGCTGGGATTTAGTGGAGTAATCCATATTTATTTTCTCTTTTTGATTGAACCACCCTTCGGGGGTTGATTTCTTCAAATGCTTGCGGATTGCTTCATAGTAGCAGTAACCCTTCTTAATCCCAAAGAACTTTTATGATATAGACGCAGTAGCTGATTGGATAAAGCTTCATCACTTGTGATTTGCTTCATCCTAATCAGCCTTGCGGGGGTAAGACAACGAAGCAAAACCGACTCACACTGTGAGTCGGTTTTTAGCTTCTGTCTTACTCCCCGTTACTGCGATTATAAAATCCGCAAGCTTCTCCGAAATCAACGTGAAGAAATAAATAGGCTGCTCCCTAGCGCTAACGATGGATTTTTTCGCTCCTCTATTTTCATTTCTTTTTCAATTGAAACTGCTTGGTTTTCTAAAATAAAACCGTGCCGAGGGATGGCAAAAAAGACACTAAAAAAGATAGTCTCTCCAGAAGGAAAAACTATCTAAAAATGTTTGCTTGTGCTTACTGATGGTTGGCTTTTTTTGTTTCTTCTCTTTCATCGAAAAATAACATCAATAGTAATAGCGTCCACAATAGATTTCCATCGAACACACTTAGCCAGGATTCGCCTGTATATAATTTCAGCCCTATTCGAAGGATTAAAGCCAGGACATTGACCACGATGGCTAGCGTAAATAATTGTTTGGCTAATTGAGAATTTTCTTTTTGTTTCGGTTCTTCCATGTTGAACTCTCCTTATCGGCTTTTCGTTATCTTTATTAAAGCATGTAAAGGAGTCTTGCAATAGGCACTTTTGTCATGGATTGCCATTACTAAAGTCATGGGTTGTAAATAGAAATCCCTGTTTTTTGATTTCTTCGAATCCTTGTGGATTGCTTCATAGTAGCTGTAACGTTGCACCGGTTCGAGCCGAAGTCTCTCACCTTTAAAGCCTCAAAGGAGGTGTACGAAATAAATTCCTACACCTCCTAAGCACAGTGGTTGAATGGAATGAGCTTTGCTGTAACCAGCTAGCTCATTCCTATTCAACTTTGTGGGGGAAAGAAAACGAAATACTCTAAATACATAATATATTTAGAGTATTTCTGTCTTTCTCCCTCGCATTTAATGCGTAACACGTTACGAAACCTTCGCACTGTGAAGGTTTCCTATAGAATCCACAAGATTCTTCGAAATCAACGTGAAGAAATAAATAGGCTGCTCCCTACCTCAAACGATGGAGTTTCATGCGCCTCTATTTAGTATTTCTTTTTCAAGTGAATCTGCTGGTTTTTCTAAAATAAAACCGTGCCGAGGGATGGCAAAAGAGACACTAAAAAAGATAGTCTCTCCAGAAGGAAAAACTATCTAAAAATGTTTGCTTGTGCTTAGCGGTTGCCCACTTCTTTATTTTTCTTAGCCTCGTCTGCTAGGTACATGATCGGGATTAGGATAAAGATGAAATGTTTTGTAACTGCAGGGATCAATGATTGTCCTGCAAATATGTTTAGACCCATGTGGAGGGCAAGGGCTAATGCATTAATGACGAGCGCCACAATCATTAAATCTTTTATAAGTTGGTTTGTGTCTTGTTTTTTGATGTTCATTTGAATCGCTCCTTAACTGTTTTCCTTGTCTTTATTAAATCATTTTAAGGAGTCGTGCAACAGGCACTTTCGTCATTGCTTTGCATTACTAAAGTCATGGTTTGCTTGATTTCGAAGGAACTGCGGAAAATTAAAAAACAGCAAACCAGATTGATTTGCTGCTTGTTCTCTAAAATATTTTATGCTTTGGATGGTTTGGATAATAAGAATAGGTAAAGTCCAAAGGCTAATTTAATAATGGCATCGATATAGGCGATGGTCACGAGGGAGCTTTGCGGAGAGAGGTATCCGACCGCTGCATTGATTACGCATGCCAATCCTAGGAAGATCATTGATTTTCCATGGACGAAGTAGTACGGGAAGAAATGGATCCCTGTCGCAAGAAGCGCGCCTAACCAGATGAGTCTCCAGTTTTCTGTTTCGAAGAATGGGCCACCTAATAACACTAATAAGATAAATAAAAGAATTACTGAGTATAAGGACACTTTTCGTTGGAAAGGTGTTGAAGGGCCGTCCGAAAACTTATGAAGGACTTTTTTATTCAGATTGATGGAAAAGAAGCTCACCATATAGCCGATACTAAAAACCTGCATATTAATGATTTGTTCTCCACCTACAACTGTCGCAAGTGCAATCACGAATGCGACTGCGATGAGCCATAAGCCACACGCCTTTTTGTAGTTGAATTCTAATGTTTCTCCTTTGTTATAACCTAAAAATGACATACGTATTCCTCCAGTTAACTTTGAAACTTTTAACAACATCCTCTATTCTACTCCTGTAAATATCGGATTTCAATCATCGCACTTTTGTCGTTGCTTTCCATTTTTAAAGTCATAATTGTATCGATTTCGAAGGAACTGCTATTATGAAGAAATCCGCAAAGTTCCGTAGAAATCAAAAAAGAACAACCTCGTAATCGAAGCTGTGCTAGTCATTATTATAATAATGCTGTTAAAGCAGATGCTAGACCGAAGAAGATTCCTGGTGCGTTTGCAGCTGCTAGCGGGATATCACGGTCTGGCTTGAAGATTCCGTAGTACACCCATAATGAGCAGTTCAATGCGGCAACGAGTGGTTGAATGAAGTCTCCTTTGTTTCCGGCTAAGTTATTCATAATTTGCGGAATATATGCTACATACATCGCCACAGACATACATGTTGCGATCCAACCTAAGACTTGTGTTTGTTTTTCTGATAATTTCATACTATCTGCTCCATTCCTTTTTCGAACTATGTAAAATAATATATAAAAAGAAAATATTTTTCAAGAGTAGATAACCGTTTACAAGTATAAGTTTTTGTTAAGAACATTAAAAAGCACAGCCCCTATTCGGAAAGCTGTGCTTGTTTTCGTTGTTTGTTGCGTTCGCGAAGGCCTTTGAAGAAGGTTTGCAAGAGGGTTTTGCATTCGTCTTCCAAGATACCTTGCTCGACTTCGACTTGATGGTTGAACCGCTCGTCTTGAAGCAGATTCATAAAGGTGCCTGCTGTCCCAGCTTTCGGGTCAAAAGCGCCGAACGTAACCTTTTTAAGACGCGCGAGAATCATCGCTCCGCTACACATTGGGCAAGGTTCCAAGGTGACGAAGAGTTCGCAGTCTTCGAGTCGCCAGCTTCCAAGGTGCTGGTTGGCTTGGCGAATCGCTTTGATTTCAGCGTGCAGGGTGGCGTCTTGTTCCTTCTCGCGTATGTTATAGCCACGACCTATGATTTCACCGTTTAGGACGACGACCGCTCCGATTGGCACTTCCGCTTGGTCATAGGCTTTCTGCGCTTCCTTCAACGCTTCCCTCATAAAGAATTCTTTTTCCTGAAGTTCCATGTTCTTACTGATAGACGCGCTTAGTCACG
Organism: Granulicatella sp.; assembly: GCF_057274575.1. Classification (NCBI taxonomy): domain Bacteria; kingdom Bacillati; phylum Bacillota; class Bacilli; order Lactobacillales; family Carnobacteriaceae; genus Granulicatella; species Granulicatella sp. The sequence continues at coordinate 9,997 of NZ_DBHISP010000013.1, forward strand.
ACTAGACTGTGCGGTCTCTCAAACTCCTTATCTAAGTAATCTTGATACGTCCCTGGGGAAATAAATCCTCGGGCGCTTAAAATATCGGTTCCTGCTGTTCCGACAATTGTGTCTGCTAGCAATACGCAGTTGGTACTCATCACAAAATACGTTTTGAATTTTGAAGAGACGAACTTGTACAATTTTGCGTCCGCTTCTTGTTTGAGCTTATAGGCATACATCGGTTCTTCTTTGTCGATTCCAGGGCGCTTCGGTTTCACCATTTGCGGTGGATCCCACGGTACTGTCAACGACATCAATTTGGCGATTTCCTTATCGATGGCCGCGAGTTGTTCTGGAGATAACGCTAGGCCATAGCCAAGTAAGGTCTTATGGTTTTCGCGTTTACAAAATTCAATGTATTTTTCACGGTCGGCACTGAAAAGTACCCCGTCCCCCATCGTTCCAAACAGGCGCTCCGAATTCGTATCGTAGTTCCCGAATGAAATAATGCGTCCCTTATAACATAGGTCGACATGCCCGATTGCCCCAAATCCGTCTTTTGTGACGTGAATAAACATTTCTAAGTTTGGTTCTGCATTTTCTTTGGCACGGTCGTAAATTTCAGAAGCGGTTTCGCCTTCTCCAAGTTCCAACGCATCATTGATTTTTTGCAAAGTCACACGAGGAATAATCGCAGCCAGTACCAACGGCATCCCTCGACGCAAGCGTCTACGAAGGACTTTCTTTCCAACTTCGGCCTCGAAGAACCAACCGTCACGAATGTTACTAGTCCCAAGCCCTATGAAATAAAGCGCAAGGAAGAACATTTGTAAGTTGCCGTCGCCCCCAAGAGCCAGTAAAGTCGCTACCCCGACAACTGAGAGCCAAATGGTATCAATGAGCAAGCGCAGTCGCGGACGGATACCGTCTTTGACATAAATATAGTACGTTACGCCACTAGTGGCCGCTTTCATCACTTCGTTAAGCCCCATCAAGATACTGACAATCGCAATCGGAAGCGAGATAAAAAATTGATTTCCTGCTAAAAATCCGTAAAGGAAAAATTTAGCAACATTCAGCCATAATGGATCTTTTGCCGCCGCCTTACTAAACCAACGGAACAAGAAATTCCATAGTTCACGAGCCCATAAGAATGTTAAAAACAGACGTAACATCAATTCTGGGAAGCTTGGTCCGTAGATTAGGAGCAACACCCCAGCAATAAGGAATGCAATCCCTTCAATTAGGAGCTTTTTCCCTGTAATCCCTAGTTCACTAATTTTCTTCATCAATTATACCTCCTACAGCTACCACTGAAGCAGCTTGTTCATGTTTCTCCACCCATTCTTTCACGAAACGGTAAATCACGGCAAAAATTGGTATGAAGAAAATCATTCCTACTAAACCAAAGAGATTTCCACCGATTAACGCAGCAGCAAGGGTTAGAATCGTTGGCAAACCAACGGAACTGCCGACAACCTTCGGATAGACGACATTTCCTTCCACTATTTGAACGATCATAAAGACGACAAGTGAAATGAGTGCTTGGATTGGGCTTTCTGTAAAGGTGAAAAGCATTCCAATTCCGCACGCCATAAACGGCCCGATATACGGAATGAATGAGAGTACTCCGGACAGCACCCCAACAAGTCCTGCATATGGCAACCCTACAAGAGAGTATCCAGCAAAAATCATAACCCCAACGATTCCCGCCTCGATGATTTGACTCATCAAGAAACGGTCATACGTATCCACGATGACTTCCCCAACATAAGTAATGTGCTCGATTTTATCTTTTGGCAAGACCACATTAAGAATGCGAAGCGTTAAACGTGCGAGCATTTCCTTACTTGCGAGAATATTAATCATGAAGAAAATCCCCATAATTACAGAGAACACATTTGAGAAGAGCCCTGAAATATTCGTTGTAAATCCGCCAAGGAATGTAATGACAGACGATACGATATTGCTTTGACTTAGTGAGTCGGTAATCTGACTCACTTCACTGGATTGCATTAATTTTGAATGTTGTACAAAATCCGCAACCACGAATAGTAAGTGATTTACACTATCGCCCAGTTGTGACACGGTTTTAGCAATCATCGGCGCAATAATCCAAATCAACAGCGAAATAATCAGAAGCAGAATCACAATAATGCTCAGGATTGCGACACTTCTACGCAGCTTTTGCGGGAAGTTTATCTTCTCCAACACTTGTTCAATTCGCTTCATTGGCACGTTTAAAACAAATGCCAAAATCATCCCTAAAATAAGCGGGAACATCATCCCAATAAATTCGGAAATCCATGTGAGGATGGCGCTAAAATTCAAGACGACAAGTAACGAAACAGCCGCCAGAGCAATCATCACTGCCCAATCTTTTCTAATCTTATCCATACTATAATTCCTTTTTTAATTGTTCTAAGAGCGCATTGCATCCCAATGTCACATCACGGTACGTCGCATCAAAGTCTCCTGTATACCACGGATCGGCAATATCGCGCGGCACTCCTGCCACTTCTAACAAGCGAGCCACCGTCGCATCCGATTTTCCATCGACAAAAGCGTGAATATTACGCACATTCGACGCATCCATTCCAAGAATGTAGTCTGCGTCCAGGTCGGTTTCATCCAACGTCCGTGACACAAGCCCTTTTGCGGAAATGCCGTGCTCCTCGAGCTTCTTCCGAGTGCCGTGATGCACCGGATTCCCATGCTCCCACGTACTTGTCGCAGCGGAATCTATCGTAATTTTATCTTCCAGTCCTTCTTCATGAACCATTTTTCTAAATACAGCTTCTGCCATTGGCGAACGACAAATATTCCCCAGGCAGACGAACACAACCTTCATGACCGTCCCTCGCTTTCCATTCTTTCCTTTCATTATAACAGACAACCTTGCGCCTTCGCAAAAAAATGTCTGTGTGGTGTTATAGCTTACTCGAACGAACTAAATTTTCTAAAATATCCCCTGTAGAAAGCAAAGACAAGATTCCTTCAAATCCTTGCGGATTTTTTTATAATCGCTGTAATGGGGCACCGGCTTGAGCCTACGTCTCAAGCACTTTCGAGATTCAAACGGACTCTAAAAGAGTCCGTAATTCACTTCGAATGCTATCCCCCATCACTTCGATTATAAAATCCGCATGATTTTCCGTAATCTTGTCTGCACTCTTTATCCAATTTTTGCTAGCAGAATTTTGTTCGAGTAAGCACATCCGCAATTTTTTGCAAGGCACCCTCATCTGTTACAGTGCGAGAAACATTTGAACGCATGTCACGCCCCTTCATCACCGCACCCCTGCAGCGACTATATTTTCTGCACCTAACTTAGTTTTTCTTCTCTCTCTTTCTTTCGAATGAAGCAAAATCCATTTGAAATAAGGCACAAACGTTGGGATAAAAAATAAACGGAATACCCTTCGGATTCTATAGCGGCAATAATAGCGATTGTAATCGATGTGAATTACTGACTCTGTAAATTCATTTCCTAGAGTCAGTTTGAAGCTCGATAGGGAGCGAGACCCTAGGCTCGCCCCGGTACAGCTATTATCGCAGCTATGAAGATATCCGAAGCGGTATGAAGTTTATTTTTTAGACCTCCGGTCTAATTCTCCTCTCCTATTTCAAATGGATTTTGCGTCCTTCGAAAACAAAAAATGGTGGACAGCCGTCCACCATTTTTTCTATTCTACTGTAACCGATTTGGCCAAGTTACGCGGTTTGTCCACGTCTAAGCCTTTACCTAGAGAAGTGTAGTACGCGATTAATTGCGTTACCACTACAGATACGATTGGTGCAAGTAGGATTGGCACCGCTGGAACGATGATATCGTCGCCTTCTTGTTCAACGCCTTCCATCGCGATTGTTGTTACGACAGCGCCACGAGCTTTCACTTCTTGGATATTTCCGCGAGTGTGGCTCGCTACAACTGGTTCGCTTAATAATGCGATTACTGGAGTGCCTTCTTCGATAAGGGCGATTGTTCCGTGTTTTAATTCTCCTGCGGCAAAGCTTTCAGTTTGCACGTATGAGATTTCTTTTAATTTCAACGCTGCTTCCATCGCTACATAGTAGTCTAAGTGACGACCGATGTAGAAAGCATTGCGAGTTTCTAATAAGCGCTCTTGAACTAAGTCTTGAACGGCTTGTTTGTCTGATAATACGCTCTCGATTGAAGCGGCTACTACGCCTAATTCATGCTTCATGTCGAATGGAGCTTCTAATCCTTTAGAAGCGCGTAGTGCGTCTGCTAAAACGGCCATTACTGCGATTTGTGCTGTGTAAGCTTTTGTTGAAGCTACGGCAATTTCAGGACCTGCGTGTAATAGTAAAGTATAACTTGCTTCACGAGAAAGAGTTGAGCCTTTCACGTTTGTAATTGTTAACGATGGGAAGTTTTGCTCGTTTACTTTTACTAACGCTTGACGGCTGTCCGCTGTTTCTCCACTTTGTGATAAGAAAATGAAGAATGGTTTTTGTGATAATAATGGTTGGTGGTATGCAAATTCGCTTGCTAAGTGAACTTCTACTGGAATTCCAGCAAGTTGTTCGACTAAAGCTTTTCCAACCCATCCTGCATGATAGCTTGTTCCGCAGGCAATCACGTAAATGCGGTCGCTTGCTAAAATGCTATCTTGGATTTCTTTATCGACTTGTAATTGACCATTCTCGTCTTGGTAGTTTTGGATGATTTTACGTAATACGGCTGGTTGTTCATCCATTTCTTTTAGCATGTAGTGAGCGTATGCCCCTTTTTCTAAATCGTCTGCATCTAATTCTGCAACGAATGGTGCACGTTCTACTGGTTTGCCGTCGATTGTTTCGATTTCTACTGAGTCTGCAGTTAAAGTGATTAACTCTTCGTCTTTGATTTCGATATAACGGTCTGTTTCAGCGATGGTTGCCATTGCGTCTGAACAGATCACGTTGAAGCCTTCGCCAACCCCAACTAATAATGGGCTCTTATGTTTTGCAGCATAAAGAACGCCTGGTTTTTCACTGTCTAATAACCCGAAAGCAAATGATCCGCGGATTTCTTGTAATGCGCGGCGGAACGCTTCTTTTCCTGACAAGTTTTCTTTTTCTGCAAAGTATTCTACTAAGTTTACGGCAACTTCAGTATCCGTTTGAGACTTGAAGTCCACATGACTTAAGAATTCTTTTTTCAATTCGTCATAGTTTTCGATGACGCCGTTATGCACTAATGTGAAACGACCTGATTGAGATTGATGAGGGTGAGCGTTATTTTCTGTCGCTGGTCCATGCGTTGCCCAACGAGTATGCCCAATTCCTGCAAATGCTGGAATTTCTTCATCCACTGCATCACGAAGATTTTGAATACGACCTACACGTTTCACTAATTGTGTTGATCCATCTTCATCCATAATAAATAATCCTGCTGAGTCATATCCACGATACTCAAGCTTTTCTAATCCGTTTAATACTACTGTTTGGATTTTTCCATGTCCAATACATCCTACGATTCCACACATAATGTTTAACTCCTTTAATAAGAGGTCCCTCTCGGCGCCTCCTACTTCTGTAATTTTTGATTATGTTTCTGGTGCGTGCTATCAATTTTGTCATTTCCTTACAAAATGGTTTGTATGTAGCTGTAGACTGCACTGCCTTGAGTCATCCGCCGAGTATTTCGATAAACTCATTCCTCGTCACCCGTTTTTTTAAACAGGCCTGGCGCTATCCTTGTCGCTTCCTTTCAAAGCTTTTCATAAATTTTCAGAAACAAGTTCATCATAACCGATGACCCACTAAAAAAACAACTAATTTTCCTTTTTTCTAATATTTTAAAGACCAAACTTCAACAGCAAACCCACTAAAACCGCACCCTTATCGCATTTCTTGGCACTAGTCCTCTCAGTACCACTTCATCAACATTTCTTAACTCTTTCCTATTAAAGCTCCGTCTCTATTCCGAAACTTTTGTATTTTTAGTTCGGAAGCACACACCATTTTGTTCCATGAAAAGCATACACCCTGTCCTATCCCTCTCTCCTTCAAAAAGACTACCCCTTTGTCGTTAATGGTGAAAGGCACACATAATATCCTTTCCCCTCCCTGTCTCTCAAAGAGAGTACCAGTTTGTCGTATGTGGTGAAAAGCACACATGATGTTCATTTTCTTTCTAGCTCAACTATTCACCTCATATAATAAGCGATTAAGAGGCGATTGGCTGTCCTTTCGGATTCCATAGTAGCAGTAATGGGAATACGCATTAAAACGAATAAGACGGAGTTAGGAATTCATTCCTTACTCCGTCTTTGAGGATTTAAAGGCGAGAGACTACAGGCTCGAGCCGGTGCCCCATTACAGCTACTATAGGAAACATCCGAAAGGATGAAAGCCAATAGCTGATAATCGCAAGATATTTTATTTTATGAGATAGAATAGTTTGGAGCTTCTTTCGTAATCTGCACATCATGCGGATGGCTTTCTCTTAGCCCCGCACCACTCATACGCACAAACTGCGTATTCTCGCGAAGCTCTTCTAAATTACGCGCCCCCACATACCCCATACCAGAGCGAAGTCCGCCGACCATTTGGAAGATAATATCCGCCGCAGAACCTTTGTAAGCAACACGCCCTTCGATTCCTTCTGGCACGCGTTTATTGGCTTCGTTTTTCGCTTGGAAGTAACGATCCCCTGAACCATTTTCCATCGCTGCTAGACTGCCCATTCCGCGGTATGTCTTGAAGCGACGTCCTTGGAAGATTTCAAATTCCCCTGGAGATTCATCGGTTCCGGCAAGCATGCTTCCTAACATCACCGCATGTCCACCCGCTGCGATGGCTTTGGCGATATCCCCTGAGTACTTAATGCCACCGTCTGCAATAATCGCTTTTCCAAATTCTTTAGCCACCGTTGCGGCATCATAAATCGCTGTGATTTGCGGAACACCGACACCGGCAACGACACGAGTTGTACAGATGGAACCTGGTCCGATTCCGACTTTAACCACGTCGACACCCGTTTCAAATAAGGCGCGAGTTCCTTCGGCAGTTGCCACATTCCCAGCAATTAATGTAGCTTCTGGGAAAGTTTCACGAATTTCTTTGATTTTACGAATCACTCCGGCACTGTGCCCGTGAGCTGTATCAATGACGATGGCATCTGCACCCGCATCTAGTAGCGCTGTTGCACGTTCAAATGTATCCGAAGTAATACCCACTGCAGCCGCTACTAATAGACGGCCATGCTCATCTTTAGCAGAGTTCGGGAATTCGATGACTTTTTCGATGTCTTTGATGGTGATTAACCCTGCTAAACAACCTTTGTCATCTACTAAAGGTAATTTTTCGATTTTATGTTTTTGAAGAATGGCTTCTGCATCTTTGAGGGATGTTCCAACTGGAGCCGTCACCAGATGTTCCTTGGTCATCACTTCATCAATTAAAATCGAATAATCTGAAATAAATCGTAAATCACGGTTTGTCAAAATTCCTACAAGATGACCCGTTTCTAAATCGTCGACAATCGGAACACCGCTAATACGGTATTTAGACATTAACGCTTCCGCATCTTCTACTTTATGGCTTGGAGTGAGGAAGAATGGATTAATGATAACTCCACTCTCTGATCGTTTTACTTTGTGCACTTCTTCCGCCTGCTCGGCAATCGACATGTTTTTATGGATGACCCCAAGACCTCCTTGGCGCGCAATCGCAATCGCCATCGTCGCATCTGTGACCGTATCCATGCTGGCACTGATTAAAGGGATATTTAAACGAATATTTTTCGCTAATTGCACACGCAAATCAACGTCATTCGGCAATACATGACTCTCTGCTGGAATTAATAAAACATCGTCAAATGTGTACCCTTCTTTTTGAAATTTTGTTTCCCATTTTGACATCGCACAAACCTCCAGTGATTGAATTTATTAACGAATAATATACCATTTTTTTGGCAAAATGCAAGCTTTTTTAAAGTTTTTCTAATCATTCATAAAAGTTTTACATTTCATTGTTCGTAATTTTAGAAACATTAATTTTTTAAAAATATCTATCTCCCCCCTCACAGATTGTGCTACACTATAAGTAACAAGGAAAGGATGATTCGCGTGAAAAAACAACTGTTATCGGCGGTTGTACTGAGCCTAGTTCTTCTTGGTTGCTCGCAAAAAAACAATCCAACTGAAACTACGACCTCTCCATCAACCTCTACGCAAACAAAAAATACCACGACTACTAGCACAACGACAACGGGAAAAACGACTTCTTCTAGCACAGAGGCTTCCTCTGAAGAATCCTCTACTAAGGACATAGCGACAGAAAAACAACAATCCTCTCAAGGGAGTGGGATGGCGGATATCTCTTTAGGCTATCAGATGGTTGTCAATAAGAAACACGCTCTCCCGTCAACTTACGCTCCTGGAGAGGATCCTACCGCTGGGGCACAAGTAAGAAAACTCATTCGCAAAATGCAAGAACTAGGATATCCGATTAGCAACACTTACAGCGGATATCGCTCTTATGAATATCAAGAACAACTCTATAACAATTATGTCGCTCGTGAAGGCAAAGCCGCTGCAGATACGTATTCTGCAAGACCTGGCTACAGCGAACATCAAACAGGATTGGCCTTTGATCTCCTAGATACAACGGGAAACCTACTTGACGGTGAAGAAAATAAGGACGCCATCGACTGGCTCCACACCCATGCGCATGAATATGGATTTATTATCCGATTCCAAGCTGGGAAAGAAGCCATCACTGGATACCAAGCCGAAGCCTGGCATTTGCGTTACGTTGGTGACAAAGCAACAGACATCTATAACTCCGGCCTTTCTCTTGAAGAGTACTATGGAGTCGAAGGCGGAGGGTATGAATAGGATGTGAGAAAAGGCGCTCATAGGCGATGACGGTTCGCAGGTTAGACGCAAAGGACTGCTTGCAGTCGTGCGGACTAACCTCGAAAGGCTTGAGCCTATGCCTTTTCGAACTCAACTTCGGGATGTGAGTCTTCGCGGTTAGAAATCAACCACTGGACCAAACCAACGCAAGCATCGTTAAAAACGATGTGAGTATGGGTTGGGAAGTGGACGCGATTTCTGCGAAGACGAACTCAACTCCAGGATACAAGGCAGAAAGACAGAAGTAAAAAACCACTGCGAAGAGCGTTCAGAAATGGAACGTTGGAAAATCCTTCACAGTGCGAAAGATTTGGGTGTGGGCATTGGAATTGAAGTTTTAAAAATAATTTTAATAAGACAATACTATTTTAAGTTTTAGCAGTATTCTATCAAACTCAATCAACTCCATCATCAAAAAAACTGCGAATCACGTTCAGAAATAGAACTAACTCCATCAAATCGCTAACACAACCAAATAAGCTACCTTGGAGTTCCAAGGTAGCTTATTTTAATACACTTCATAATTTGTAATCAGTTGAAACAAAAATAAAAAGCAAGGTGAATTCACCTTGCTTTTATTTTTAAATATATGTCAAACTCTTTCCAATAATAAAAGTGGTTGTCACATTGTGCAGTACCGCCAAAACACTTGGAGATAACACATCGATTAGCCCTAACCCCATCAAGAAAGAATTAATTCCTACTGTATTTTTTAAATTCAAATCCAATTGATGATTTAATTGATCCGTAATCGTATCTAACACATGTAGTCCTGTCAACTGTTCATTTAAGAATAGGATATCGCTGGCTTGACGAGCGATATCTGAAGCACCCGCCATAACAACCCCTACATTTGCAAGGGACAGTGCAGCAGAATCATTAATTCCATCTCCAATCATCAAAACATGATGGCCTTCCTCTTGAAGCTGTTCAATTACTTGATGCTTTTGTTCTGGCTTCACTTGTGTATAGACTCTGTCAAATGGAATCAGCGAACAAATCGTCTCTGTACGTTTTTGTGTATCCCCCGTAAGAAGTACAATTTGTTTTCCTTTTTCTTTTAACTCTTTCAATAACACAATTGCTTCTCCTCTTAACGGAGTATCAATAAGGAAAATGGCAATTAATTTTCCGTCATAGCTTAAATAAAGTAAGTTGTATTTTTTGCTATATTCTTCAATCACTTCTTGTTGCTCATTGGAAATAGTCGTCTTCTCATCCTCTAATAATTCTAGACTTCCGATGAGAACTCTTTTTCCATCAATCGATGACACGATTCCTTTTGAAGCTACGTGAGTTAATTTTCCATGCATTTCTTCATGTTCAATTCCCTCATCTTCTGCTTTCTTAACAACAGCCGTCGCAATTGGATGGTAAATATGTTCTTCCAAACAAGCTGCAATTCGTAAAACTTCCGCATCATCATATCCTTCATACGCAATAATTCGTTGAATTTTTGGAATTCCAGTTGTCAATGTTCCTGTTTTATCAAAAACAAAAGTATCGACTTGCGCATATTCATCTAAAGAATTAGATCCTTTAATCACAATTCCCTGATTAGAAGCTGCTTTAATGGCTGTTAAATAAGTTGCTGGTGAAGATAATTTTAACGCGCAGGAATAATCCACTAATAGAAAAGTGAGTGCTTTAGAAACTGAGCGTGTGAATAGATACGTCAACGCCATCCCTATGAAATTATATTTCACTAATCCATCTGCTTTTTCCATTAATTGCTTTTGCTGTTTCGATTGATGAAATTCACTAGATTTGATGAGTTGCACAATTTGCTGCAATCGTAAATTTTGTTGCTTATTCGTCACTTCTACCAATAGTTCTCCATGCTCAACAACTGTATTGGCATAGACAATATCTCCAATCTTCTTAGAGACAGGGAAAGACTCGCCTGTTAATGAGCTTTCATTTAAGTATCCTCTTCCATTGACAACTCTTCCGTCAAAGTAAATTTCTTGGCCTTCTGTTGCAACGAAGATATCTCCTACTTCAACATGATTACTCATTTTCTTGAAGCGCTCGCCCTCTTTTTCAATCCATATCTCGTAAATATTATTCGTTAAATTCTTTTCAAGTTCTTCAATGGATTTCTTTTGGGACCAGTCATCTAAATCGTCTCCTAAATTCAATAAGAACATAATCATATCAGCAGTTTTATAGTCTCCCATCGCTGCAGAAGTCGCTATAGCCACAAAATCGAGTAAACTCATAGAAAGTTTTTTCTCACAAATTGATTGGAAAGCAGCCTTTCCAAACTTCACCATTTTCAGAAGTATCCATCCCACACGAAGAGGTGTTGGAAGAAAGACTTTTGAAAGCATTCTTCGATAGAGATGCGTTGAAATAATATCATATGGCGAAGACGCGACTAGCCACTCGACTTCGTTTTGTTTTTCAATTACTTTCTCCATTTGAATCAAAGATAAAAACCTTTGAACTTGTTGATCTTTCCCTTGAGAAAAACACACTCCTACATGCTTTAAATCTTTATAAAAGTGCAACTTTTCAATACCAGGAACTGTGCAAGCTAATTCCTCTAAATACATTTGTACCGGATGCGGACATGTAAAAGGGAGCTCTAGTCGCACTCTTGAGTTCGATTGATGCTTAATAATAAACTTCATTATTTTTCACTAGTTTCTACTACTAATTGTGTATTTTTTTCTTCAGCATATAAGTCTTTTGCTTCTTCTAAGACATCATCTGCATGTTGTTTTACAGTAGAAACGGTTGCGTCAATACCATCTTTTAATTTATAAGAAGTAGCGACTGCTTTAGCATATACATGCTTTGCCTCTTTACTAGCTAATAGTTTTAATCCTAACGATCCAAATAAAACTCCTCCCGCAAATACACTTGATTTTTTAGCAAGCTTTCCTAAACTTACAAGTTCTTTAATCATTATTATTACCTCCATTTTTTCTAATTAGAATTATTCAATTCTAACTATAGTATACGGATTTAATCCCCAACTTTCAACAATGAAACATTTAAGATTCTCTTGATCTCTTTCGCTTTCAAACTAAAAGCTACCTTGGGAATCCAAGGTAGCTTATTCCATTATTCTAACCAAAAGAAAGCTTGAGGTAACTTTTCCTCTGCATCCCCTATAAAGCACTTTCCGTGCGCAAAAAGAACATTGATTGGCTTCCAACCCTTGATTCTTTGATAACACTTTCTAGCTATTTCTTTGTGAAACAAAAAGGTCATTCGTAAATCTCTTGGCGTATGGCCATTGGGGTAAGTATTATCTCCTATTTTGAATAATAAACGGTGCCAACAAGAGCACTCTTTTGAAAGTTCAATATTCTCAATCAAATCTGTTAAAATTAATGTACGACTCTTTTGGTGGAAGAATACAGACTCCTCGATGAGTGCACTTCCTTCAAACGGGAGATAATCTATTTCTGATTGCCAACTAATAGCAACGGTTTTATCTAGTACGGTGTAGGTCTGTATACCCTTTGATTCTTCAAAAATTTTCTCCAACCCTTTTGTTGCCCACACTTTTGCAGTCGGATACGTTTGGCTCCACTCTTCCATAAAGACATAATGCAATTTATTGGGAGCTACTATGTGTGCCACATTTCCCAGAGCTTCGATTTCACTTTTCAACTCTTGTGTTAAATGAATCGGAGAATGAATCCACAAGTCGCGATTGTTTAATCGTACCACTGTCATCCGCGTGCTAAAGGGCACTTGAGTCAGTTTGAAGTTCATTTCGACAATGTCTCCATCAACAATCCAAATATCTTCACCAATTGCCTTTAATGTATATAGTGGTCCATATAATTTCACTGAAGATTTCATTACGTATTTCTCCATTTATGCTTAGTACACTTCATAATGGGTGATTAACGGCGAGTTCTTCTTCAAGAGTTTTTGAAGGCGCTTATGATATTGGGCCGGGAAGATCATATTTTTAGCACGCAATGTTTTTTCATGTAGCACTTTTGCGGTGTGGTCGGCAAAACTCAAACAATTTCTAGTCCAGCCATTATACGTCATGAATTTGGAACGATTAAATTTATAAAACACGGTATCCATCTGCTGTGCCATAAAGTACACATACATTTCCTCAAAACGATCAAAGGTTGGATTATAATAAATGGCCTCACTCGTCGGCTCCCATGTCTTTGTTGGTGCTAATATTTTTTCTAAATACGCATGAATAGCGTCCATTTGCTCAGAAGTGACCGCAATCGAATAAATATGTAGCGCTTTTTGATAATGATTTTTACAAAATAGCATATACTCTTCACGTGGTGCTTTAATAAGCACCCCTTCTGCTATCCAGCCACCTAATTTCAAATCACGTTCATCATAGTTTCCGTACGAATAGACATAGCCATCAATACATATATCTACATGTCCAAGAGGGCCATTTCCGCGCTCCGCCACATGCACAAAGACTTCAAAGCGACTCTTTGCTAGTGGTGGATATGGAATTGGATAGGGAACGTATTCCATTGGCATATTTACTTTCGGAAATGTACGCACCACTTGATGCAACACTTTCTCCATTAATTTCTTCTCAGCCATTACAAACTCCTCAAAATTTCAGATAGGTTCATTTTAGCATAAATGTCTCTTCTAAACAGTCTTTTTTAGAAAATCTAATACTTTCGAATCCTTTTCAATCAAAATTTCCATAACAAAAACCTCTCATCATGGATGAGAGGAAAAAAGGATAGAGTTTTATTTACTATTAGTAAATAAATCTTATTTGGGAATAGAAAAACTATACTCAAATTTTATGAATAAATTATGACAATTTTTGCTATAAATAGAGAAATTTAATCACCAAAAGCTGCGTGCATGCCCGCCACATAACCTGTCACAAAAGCAGCGGTGATATTATATCCACCTGTATAGCCATGAATATCTAGCACTTCCCCACAGAAATACAAACCTTGTGTTAATTTCGATTGCAAACTTTTCGGATTCACCTCTTTTAGATGCACTCCTCCGCCAGTTACAAAGCCTTTCTCAATCGGGAGAGATCCATTCACCGTAAAACGGAAATTCGTCAGACATTCTTTGACAGCAATCCAGTTAGCCGCCGTCAAGCGACTTACCGCCATTTGGTCATCAATCCCGACTTTTTCTAGTAAAAATTCTACATATCGTTCAGGAAGTAGCCCCTTCAAGTGGTTTTTAATCGATTTTAGAGGCGCTTCCTCCACAAAACCTTTCAACTTCGCATCTAGTTCTGAAGCACTGAAGTCTGGTAATGCATTTAAACTCATTACGACTTCTTTCTTATTTTCCTTTTCTTGTACCTGATGCACAAAGCTTGAACAACGTAACACTGCTGGTCCGCTGATACCAAAGTGGGTGAAAATCATATCCATCTGATGCGTAACAACCGCTTTCCCTTTCCCATTGAGGACACTGAGTGCAACATTTCGTAAGGATAGCGCACGAAGCTCTCCTTTTTGAATAAATTCTTCGCTACTTGTCAAGGGAACTTCTGTCGCAAAGAGAGGCGTAATTGTATGACCAGCAACACGGGCAATCCCATATCCATCTCCAGTCGAACCTGTCTTCGGATAGGATTTTCCTCCGGTCGCTAAAATGGCTGCATCGGCCTGTAGTTGCTCGCCGTTATCAAGCTCCACCACTTCCAAGGCTCCCTCGTTTACACGAATCGTCTTCACTTTCACATTCGTACGCACTTGCACCCCTAGCTTCTTGATATCCTGAATAAAGGTCTCCAAAATCGTCTTAGCAGAATCTGTCACAGGAAACATGCGTCCATGGTCTTCTTCTTTCAAACGAACTCCACGCGATTCGAAAAATTGGATAATATCTTGATTGTCAAATTGAGAAAAGGCACTATATAAAAAACGTCCATTCCCCGGAATATGTTTAACGATTTCCTCAGAAGAACGTCGATTGGTGACATTACAACGTGTGCCTCCTGTGTGCAATAATTTTTTCCCTAAAGTAGTATTTTTCTCCAATAAGACCACTTCAGCACCATGCATCGCTGCACTAACTGAAGCCATCAACCCACTCGTTCCACCACCGATTACAATAACTTTCATACTTGCCTCCAATTCTAGTTGTCCCAACTATTATAAAGCATGCAAAATAAAAAAGCCTAGAGAAACTGATATGTACCCAGAATCCTGGACACATTAATAATTAAGCTGAACGCATGGATGTTTCCCTGTATTGAACAGGGGACATCCATTTTGTTTTTTCTTGAATTCTTTTGTTATTGTAATAATCTATATAATCTTTAACTGCCGTTTGAAATTCCTTAAAGGTAGAATATTCCTTTTCCAAACCATAGAACATTTCGTTCTTCATTCTGGCGAAAAACGTTTCTATAATGCAATTATCATAACAATTTCCTTTTCGAGACATTGATTGAACAATTCCTCGTTCTTTTAATGATTGTTGATAAAATGCGTGTTGATATTGCCAACCTTGATCAGAATGGAGAATTAACCCATTAACATCAGGAAATTTTTTGAAAGCTTTATTTAACATTCTTTGAATCTGTTCTAAGTTGGGACTTAAAGAAAGATCATAGGAGATTATTTCATTAGAAGACATATCTAAAATTGGAGAAAAGAAACATTTTCCCCAAGGGAAAGTGAATTGAGATACATCTGTACTCCATTTTTGAAGTGGCCTATCGGCCGTGAAATCTCTGTTAATAATATTATCAGCAACTTTTCCAACATTGCCTTGATAAGAATGGTATTTTTCTTTAGGTCGTTTTCCAAACAATCCATTTACATGCATAAGACGTTGAACTCTTTTATGATTAACAACGTGACCTCTACGGCAAAGTTCTTGGTAAATTCTTCTAACGCCATATCTACCTTTATTTTCATGAAATATTTTTTTGATTTCTGATAATAAAACACCATTCTTCTCAGCCACAGCATCAATTGTATTCAATTCGAAATAGTAAGTAGATTTAGCCATTTTCATCGCTTTAAGAAGATGTTTTAGTTGGTATCCTACTTCTCGTAACTCCTTGATGATCGCTGCTTTCTCGCCTTGAGAAGCGCAGCTTCCTGTTCTTTTCTCAAGTCTCTCAGTTTTTTTATAACAGCAATTTCAGCTTCTAAATATGCATTTCGTTCACGTAATCGAACTAATTCTTCTCGTTCGGATTCTGAAAGGTTATCAGGTACAGCTTTTTTATTCATAATAGGCTCCTTAGATAATGGTCGTCCTCTTATCTTGTTCTTTAGACCATTATATCCATAAGTTTTATACTTGTGAACCCAAGAACCTAATAATCCTTCACTTATTCCCGCTGAAAAAGCAACCTCTGTTAGAGCTTTTCCATTTAAAACCTGTAAAACAAATGTCAATTTTTCTTCTACCGTCCAATTTCTTTGTTTTTTAACACGCTCCAATCCTTTAGGACCACGAATCCTTTCAATTTTATCCCAATTCAATATTTTTCTTCGAAAACTCCTCTTCATAACTTTTTCAGGTGTCTCAGCCCATATTCCTTGTCGATATAATTCGACACATTTCATTTTGAACTCAAATGAGTAACGCATAATAAATACCCCCTTTACTGGTTTGTCCAGTAAAGGGGGTACATATCAAAACTCTCTAGACCTTTTCCACTTACTCTTTCCATTCTTTTAGTGAAGCTAAATAGAACGCTCCACAGACGATTAATATACTTCCTCCCGTAAAATAAGGGAGAATATCTAAAGTTCCTAAACTAATCCGGTAAAGAATCGTAATAATCACTTGGGAAAATGGAATAGCTGGCAAAATTTGTTGCAGCGTCGGCATAAAAATCAGAATACCTGCGACTAAATAGAAAATTCGCACTCCGTTTTTGATTCTTGAATCTCCTTTAAATGTTTGAAAACCTTTGATTCCAAAATAAATAACAATTAAATTGAGCATCAACAAAATCCAAAAGAACTGTGAGGAAACATCTACAGTATTCACAAAAGATAATTTTAACGCGACAATTGGCGCTAACCAGAACAATACTCCTGACCCAAGCCCAACAATTCCACAAAAGCGGGCTAAATTGTTACGATCCATACAAATTCTCCTTCCTATCCAGCAAGAATCACTTATGAGAATGTTTTACAGCTGTCACTTGAATTTCCACTAGGGCATTCTTAGGTAAAGCGGCTGCTTGGAACGCCATACGAGATGGATATGGAGATGCAAAATATTCTCCATATACTTCATTCATTTTCGCAAAGTCGTTGATGTCTGCTAGTAGTACGGTTGTCGATGCTACCGCGTCCATTCCTACTCCTGCTTCTTTTAAAATCGCACGGATATTTTTCAATGATTGATGCGTTTGGCTCACAATATCACTTCCTGCAAACTCCCCTGTTTCTGGAACAATTGGTAATTGCCCTGAAACAACAATCGTCTCCCCTGTATATGCAACAGCTTGTGAATAAGGTCCGATTGCTTTTGGAGCCTGTTCTGTTTGAATCACTCTTTTTGTCATTTTCTTCCTCCTAGTCTAATGGCGGTACTGTGTCCACGAATACATATTTTTTCATACGGTCAAATGCTTCTACAAGACGCGCATACGGCAACGCAAGGTTTATACGAATACATCCTTCCCCGAAGAACATCTTGCCGTCTTGCCAAGCCACGCCGACATCCCACCCGCGTTTTTCAAGCTGTTCCAGCATTAGATTGTATTTTTTCAAAAACTGCGAACAGTCGATAAAAAGCATATACGTGCCTTCTGGTTTTGTGACCTCCACACTTTCAAATTCACGGTGAATAAAGTCACACGCGAAGTTCACATTCTTTTCAATCACTTCACGCAATTCTTCTAACCACTTGTATCCTTCTTCTTGATATGCCCCAATTAAAGCATGCATAGACATCACGTTCATCGCATTATAGTGAGGTTTCATCCCTTTTGACTCGACGCGGTCTCTGAGTGCATCGTTATAAATCACATGATAACTTCCCACGAGCCCTGCCAAGTTAAACGTCTTACTTGGTGCATACATGGCCACTGTACGATTCTTTGCATCCTCTGAAATCGATTGTGTTGGAATATGCTTATGGCCTTTAAAAATAATATCCGACCAGATTTCATCCGAGATGACTATCACATCATACTTACGGTAAATTTCCATTGCGCGTTCAATTTCTTCTCTTTCCCATACACGGCCACTTGGGTTATGAGGTGAGCAAAAAATCGCTACATGAATCTTATGTGCTCTGATTTTTTGTTCCATATCGTCAAAATCCATACGGTAGACACCTTGAGCATCTTTCACAAGCGGGCTATGCACGGCTTTTAATCCATTGTCATTGAGCGATTGTGTAAATCCTACATACGTTGGACTATGCACTAACACCGCATCTCCAGGTGCTGCATAAGAGGTTAATGTCGAAACAACTCCACCTAACACTCCATTTTCATGACCAATATGCTTACGCTTTAATTCTGTCACTTGATGGTGACGCGCATGCCACTGGATAATGCTTTCGTAGTACTCTTTAGAAGGCATAAAATACCCGAAAAGAGGATGGTCTAACCGTTTTTTCATGGCTTCAATAACAGTTGGTACCGTCGCAAAACTCATATCCGCAATCCACATTGGAATCACATCGAAGTCTTTCTTCGGTCTATCTGGTGACTTTCCTGGAATCAACCCCAGCCCATCAACGGCCAGTGCGTCCATTCCACGCCTATCAAATTCTGTTGTAAAATCAAATTTCATCCGCATAACCTCCTAGAATCTCACTTTTATTATACACCGTCCCTCGCATCCACTCAACGTCAGCCGTCACTTCCGCAAAACGACATCACGTGAAAAGTACGTGCAAAAAAAACGGAGTCCCCCTAGGATTCCATAGTATGAATAATAGAGAGATGCAACCGATGTGAAATGGGTGCAAGACAGAAGAAACTTTTTTCTTCGTCGTCTTGCCCCCGCAAGGACAAATAGGATTGACCCAGCTTAAACAGGCGAAGGTCAATCCATTTGTCTACTGCGTCTAAATCTATGCAGTTTTTTTATAATGTTACCAGTCCGGTGCAGTTATTTCTATCACTTATTAAATACTAGTCCCGTTCCTTGCCAAAGATGAAGTGTGGACTCCGCAAAACGATATCACGTGATAACTGCGCATCACAAAATAGGTTAAAAAACGAAGTCTCCCTAGGACTCTATAGTATGAACAATAGAGAGATGCAACCGATGTGAAATGGGTGCAAGACAGAAGAAACTTTTTTCTTCGTCGTCTTGCCCCCGCAAGGACAAATAGGATTGACCCAGCTTAAACAGGCGAAGGTCAATCCATTTGTCTACTGCGTCTAACTCATCTCAGAATATCCATTATTAGCAGTCCGCTTGAAGCTCGGTAGGAGCCAAGACGTAGGCTTGGCCCGGTGCCTCTATTGTCAATACTATGAAGACGTCCTAGGGAGACGAAGTTTTAACTTATTTTCTCAACGCCGAAATCACGCGATATCCTTTTTGCGCGATAAAGTCCGCCACTTCATCCGGATTCGTCGAATCCACATGAAGAACCACTTGCACTTTACCATCACGGTGGTATACCGAAATCGTCGAAACGTTCACGTTATTCTCGCGTAACACATTCGAAATTTCTTCCAACGGACCTGGTTTATCTTCATTGATTTCAATAAATAAACGAGAACCAGGCGTGTTATATCCAGAAATTTCAATAAACGCATCAAAAATATCTTTGTCCGTAATAATCCCTTCCACGTGGCCACGCGCATCTACTACTGGCAGTACGCCGACTTTTTGTTGACGCATGAGGGACGCAGCTTCTTCTAATAATGTATGAGCCTTCACTGTTAAGACTTGTTTTTGCATAATTTCGCTTACTGTTGTCTTATTTAATAAATAGTTCAACTCATGCATTGATAAGCTTGTTGCCATAGAAGGCGAATGCCCCGCAACGAGTTCTTCTGTGAGTAAACCGACTAACTTTGCACCTTCCACAACAGGTAGACGATGAATGTCGTGTTCCTTCATTAAGTCTAGAGCTTTCATAACCGTCGTTTCAGGTGTTACTGTAATGACGTTGGTTGACATATAATCTTTAACTTCCATGATTACCCTCCTAGATATGCTTTCTGAATTTCATCACTTTCTAACAACTCTTGTCCTGTACCGCTAAGTACTACTGACCCAGTTTCGAGTACATACGCACGATTTGAAATCGATAATGCCATTTTCGCATTTTGCTCGATGAGTAAAACCGTTGTCCCTGTCTTTTGGATTTCTTGAATGATTTTGAAAATCTCACGGATGAAGATAGGCGCTAACCCCATTGAAGGTTCGTCCAGCAGCAATAGTTTTGGACGGCTCATTAACGCACGTCCCATCGCTAACATTTGTTGTTCCCCACCAGAGAGAGTTTGTGCATCTTGGTCTTTACGTTCTTTCAAGATTGGGAAACGTTCGAAGACGGCTTCCATATCTTTTTGAATACCCTCTTTATCCTTGCGTAGAAATGCCCCTAGTTCAAGGTTTTCTTTTACCGTTAATCCTGGGAATACGTGACGTCCTTCTGGCACTTGCACGAGTCCTTTCTCAACGATTTTCTTCGCAGATGTTGAAGCGATGTTTTCACCTAAGTATACGATTTCGCCTTCTGAAGGATGGATAAGTCCTGATAAAGTCTTCAAGATAGTTGATTTTCCAGCCCCGTTTGCCCCGATTAGAGACACGATTTCGCCTTCATTCACCTTAAAATCGACATTACGTACGGCTTGAATCATTCCGTAATGAACTGATAAATTTTTAACTTCTAACATCTACTCACCTCCTAAGTACGCTTTAATAACCGCAGGATTTTGTTTAATTTCTTCTGGAGTTCCTTCTGCAAGAAGTCTTCCATATTCCAACACATAAATGCGTTGGCAGATTTTCATGACGAGCGACATATCATGTTCGATTAAAACCACTGTCAAATCAAATTCTTTTTGAATTTTCGCAATTAATTCTGTCAATTCAGCTGTTTCTTGAGGGTTCATCCCTGCTGCAGGCTCATCCAAGAATAAGATTTTGGGTTTTGTCGCCAAAGCACGAACGATTTCTAGCTCACGTTGTTGTCCGTAAGCTAAGTTTTTTGCTTTTTCATCTTTAAGTGTAT
This sequence comes from Granulicatella sp., assembly GCF_057274575.1. Classification (NCBI taxonomy): domain Bacteria; kingdom Bacillati; phylum Bacillota; class Bacilli; order Lactobacillales; family Carnobacteriaceae; genus Granulicatella; species Granulicatella sp. The sequence goes on from NZ_DBHISP010000013.1 coordinate 30,978, forward strand.
CCAACTCAAAAATCTTTAGCAACTCAATCGCTTCTTCGCGCATTTTTGCTTCTGTATCATAGTATTTCTTTGTACGGAATAAGGTTGAGAATAATGAATCGCTAGAATGCGAGTGCATCGCAATCATTACATTTTCTAGTACCGTTAAATCCTTGAAGAGACGAATATTTTGGAAGGTACGCGCCATTCCAAGATTGGTACGTTTGTAAGGTGGAAGCCCGTTCAAGTTTTTCAATTGCCCATCTACTTCCAAACTTACGGTTCCTTCTGTTGGTTCATATACGCCTGTTAACAAGTTGAAGAATGTCGTTTTCCCAGCACCATTTGGCCCGATGAGTCCGATGAGTTCTCCCTTGTTTACTTTCATAGAAACATTAGAAACTGCGGAAAGTCCACCAAAGTTTTTAGTTAGTCCATTTACTTCTAATAACATTACTTCCCACTCTCCTTTGCCTCTTTTTTCTTAGAAAACTTCAAGTTCCCTAGTTTGAATTCCCATGTTCCAAGTAATCCACCCGGGCGGAAAATCATAATTAAAATTAACGCTACTGCATAGATGATCATTCTTAATTGTCCAAATGGTTGTAGGACAAGGTTGATAATGCCAAGTAGCACTGCTGCTACAAACGAACCTGTGAAACTTCCGATTCCTCCGAATACAACAATTATTAATACATCGATGGATTTCATGAAAGTGAAGTCACCAGGTGTTACCGCTCCTAGCGTTGTCGCAGAAAGCGTACCACCGATACTTGCAGTAGCTGCTCCTAATACAAAGGCCAAGATTTTGTACTTCGTTACTTGAACTCCCATTGATTCCGCAGCAATTTCATCTTGTAACACCCCATAAGTCGCACGACCGGCACTACTGAAAGTGTAATTTAAGATTAAAATCGTTGTTACCACTAAGAAAATATAAGTAATCGTCCATGTGTTCGTTAAAGGTACCCCACTAATTCCAGCAGCTCCATTTGTGATTTTCATATTGGTCACGGCTACACGAATGATTTCAGCAACCCCTAGAGTCGCAATCGCAAGGTAGTCTCCCTTTAATCGAAGCGTTGGTAACCCAACAAGAAACGCTACGATGACAGAAATGACAACCCCTACTGCCATTCCAGCAAATAGTCCTGGTAACCCATTCATCATTTTTCCAAGAATTGCACCACTATAAGAACCAATAGCGATAAATCCGGCATGTCCAAGTGAGAACTGTCCGGCAACCCCTAGAATCAAGTTTAGCCCAACAGCATAGATAATATTAATCATGATATTAATGAAGGTACTTTCGTAGTAGAAGTTGATGACTCCTATTTTTACAAGTACGAAAAGAAGAGCGTACATTCCCAACGCGAACAATGTCCAACGAATATTCTTTTTATGAAATCTTTGCATCTTCTTCACCTACACTTTCTCTCTGACGTTTTTACCAAACAATCCAGCTGGTAATATGATTAAAATAATAAATAATAAGAAGTAAACGACTCCATCACGGTATGGTGAGTAACCGAAGAAACTTACCATTGTTTCTAATAGACCGATGAGGTAACCACCGACCATGGCCCCAGGAATACTTCCAATACCTCCAAGTACGGCTGCAACGAAGGCTTTTAAGCCCACTGTAATCCCCATTGTTGTAGAAATTGTATTGTAGTAAACCCCAACAAGGACACCAGCAATCCCAGCAAGTGCTGACCCAAGTGCAAATGTAAATGAAATCACTCCATCTACATCAATCCCCATGAGTTGAGCTGCTTGCTCATCAACGGCAACAGCACGCATGGCTTTCCCCATTTTTGTATAACGAACGATAAATTGTAATAAAGCCATTAATAAAACTGTAATGCCGAAAATCAAGATTTGTTTTCCATTCACTGAAACAGCTCCGAATAAAGTGAATGTCTCTATTCCAAAATCTGAAGGAAACGGACGGGACTCCGCTCCAAAGAAATAACTCATTGCATTTTCTAACAAGTATGAAACCCCAATGGCTGTAATTAAAGCAGCCACACGAGTCGATTTACGGAGTGGCTTATACGCCACACGTTCAATGACAACCCCTAAAATTGCACAAGTGACCATTGCTACAAGTAAAGCCAGGAATACATTCAATTTCAAGACCATTACCGCAAAATAGCCAATGAATGCCCCCATCATATACACATCTCCATGTGCGAAGTTAATCAGTTTAATCGTCCCATAAACCATGGTATATCCGAGTGCAATTAAAGCATAAATACTTCCGACTGCGAGCCCGTTTACCAATTGTTGCATTAACAACTCCATATATTTTCTCCTTTCATTTCTATCCTTTATCTAGTGGAAAAGAGAGGCGGAAGAAATTCTCCGTGCCTCTCTTCAAAATATGCTTATCCTAAAATTACTCAGCAGAGTACTCTTGAGCACTCACTTCTTGGCCGTTTTGGAACTCGATTACAACTGCTGATTTGATTGGTGTATGGTCAGCACCCATTGAGAATGTTCCTGTAACACCGTCAAAGTTTTTTGTTTCTGCTAAAGCTTTTGTGATTGCTTGAGGATCTGTTGAACCTGCTTTTTCGATAGCTTTCATTAACAATTGAGTAGCATCATAACTTAAAGCTGCAAAAGTATCTGGATTTGCACCAAATTTTTCCTTATAGGCTTTTACGAACGCTTGAACATCACTATCTTTACTCAATGTTGAGAAGTGAGATGTATAGTAAACGTTTGAAAGATTTGAACTATTTCCAGCTAATGCCGCTAACTTATCACTTGAAAGACCGTCACCACCAACGATTGGTTGAGTGATTCCCATTTCACGAGCTTGTTTGATGATTAGACCCACTTCTTCGTAATAACCAGGTACGTATAATACATCGAATGTTTTAGATTTCAATGTTGTTAATACCGCTTGGAAGTCTGTATCTTTAGATTGATAGTATTCACGTGCTACAACTGAACCACCAATTTTGCTATCAGTGTAAGTTTTTTCAAAAGCATCTGCTAACCCTTTAGAGTAGTCATTACCTGTATCTTGCAAGATGGCTACTTTAGCTTTTCCGAATTTCTTGTTAACGAAGTTTGCTCCTACAACCCCTTGGTAGCTATCAGAGAAGCATACACGGTAGATGTATTCATATACTGAAGATGCATCTGCAGCATTTTTCAACGTTACACCGTCTCCTGTTGTTGCTGGGAAGATTGTTGGAATTTTTGCTTGTTCGTTTACAGGGGTTGATACTGCTGCATCCCCTGTTGTTGCTGGTCCAACTACACCGACTACTTTCTCAGAAGCTAATTTTTTCGCAACAGAAGCTACTTCTGTCTTGTCTGATTTGTTGTCATATGAAACGTATTTTAATTCCTTATCGAGTAACTTTCCTTTTTGTTCAACCGCTAATTGTGCTGCATTGTTCATTGAAGTTCCGTAAGTTGCTACGTTCCCTGTTAATTCGAAGTTCCCTCCGATTTTGACTGTGTTGCCATCTGCTGCACTTCCACAACCTGCTAAAATGGCTGCAACCACAGCTCCTAATGTGAATTGTTTTAATTTCATAAGATCCCTCTTTTCATACTTTTAATTTATAAGATGAGAGTAGTATATAATATTCTGACAATTCACGCAACTGTTTTCTATTCATTTATAAAAATTTTTTTCATAAAAATGAAAAATACTTTTATTTACAGAAAAAGAGACCACCTTTACATGGGGCAGTCTCTTATAAAATATCTTATTTTACTTCTGTATATCCAATCGCTTCTAATTTTTGAGCAGCGGTTGCAAAATCGTCAAAATATTTATCAACCAGTTGTGCATCTTTCAATTCAATATTTCCCTCAGCATTCGTTACTAAGTTTGTAAGACCAATTGCAAGCGTACGTTTACCAGCATATTTGTATTCTACTCGAATTAGCATAACGAGGTTTCCGTTTCCTTCAATTAAACCATCGCCATATCTACTTTCTCCTATACCGCTTGATAGTCCCCGATAATAAGTTTTATCAAAAGTAACAGTCGCATCTGTATACTTTTTGTTGATTTCTTCTTTTAATTTTTTAACAACTTCATCTTTGTTTTTTGCATCCTCAAATTTGTCCGCAACGGTTTTTAAACCTTTTACAGGAAGAGTGAAGCTTCCATCGCCTTCTAATATATAACCGTTTGATTCTAAAACTCTATCAAAGTTTCCAGCAATTTTAATTTTAGCATCTTTCCCATTTTCTAATTGTCCATCATTTTCAACTACAAAACGAATGGAAGCTACACGAGGGTCGTTTACACGAACTTGCGCTTTTCCTTTTTTGTTGAATCCAGTTGCTTCTAAGGTGACCAATTTAGCTAATTCTTCAGAATTTAACTTCTTAACAGCTGTTAATCCCGTTACTTTTACCTTTTTCTCTGAAGGGATTGTTACAAATTTTTCTAAGTTTTTAGTGTTTGTGAAGGTTAAAGTAATTTCTTCATCATTTGTTAAATTTTCAGTTTTACTTGGAGTGATTTTAACTTCAGAAAGTGCATTTTTTAACTCTGTTTCAGTTTTTGCATCCACTTTAGGATTTTCTACTAAGAAAGTAGTGATTAACTCCTCTGTACTGAATTGATACGTTAAACGTCCTTTGGTATCTATACCACTAAAGGCTGTTTTAATGTAATCCCCTGCATCCACTTTTTTAAAGCCACAGGCAGCTAATACAACCGTTGCCATTAAGCATAAAAATGTTAATAACTTCTTTTTCATTTTAGTCCTCCTAAAGTATAAAAACTCTTAAATATGTTTCATTATATTAAATTTGCTCAATAAGTGTCAATCTTATTAAGATTTCAGAATTCAACTTGATAGACGCGTTTGTTCATGCTATGTTGATAGAAAGAAATTTATTGGAGGTCCCATGAAACCCAAGATTCCAGTGTGGAAAACGATTCGCTTTACCTTCAGCAATTTAACCAAGAATAGTTGGATGTATTTACGCAACTCCTTATTCTTACAGCTGTTTATCTCTTTCTTTGGATTTGGATTATTATCTCTCATCTTTAAAGGGATGCTATTCTTTGCGGGTCAAGCCAATTTAACCTTTTCAAATTTTAAACATGTTTTATTAAACCCTTGGATGATTCCTTTCATCCTTATTTACTTACTCGCGTTTGCCTTTATTTTGTTTTTGGAATTCTCGATTCTGATTTTTATGATATACGGAACGATTCGACAAACACATTTTTCTTGGCGAACCAGTGTTAAAAATGCCTTTATTGAATTAAGGCAACTCTTAAACGGACATTTTATTGCGTTTTTACTCTATTTTATAACACTCCTTCCGATTATCAATTTAGGGGATTTAACCTTTATTTCCAAAAATATTTATATTCCTAGTTTCATAACGGGAGAAATCACTAAAACCGGGAATGGCGTCGTTCTTTACATAATTTTGATTTTATTGCTCCTCTATTTGCACGCTAGAAGTTCTCTTGCAATTCCTTTGCAAATTTTAACAGATCAACCTTTTTCGAAAAATATTCTACAAAGTTGGAATATTACAAAAGGGAATACGTGGAGACTCCTCTTTATCGTTGGTGTCGTCGAGGCTGTTTTATTCATCTTTGTTGTGGCTATTTCCTTTTTGAGCGTTGCTTTGGTATCCCTTATCAACCCTGAAGGAGATAATGTTTTTCTACTGAGTAGTGTCCTTACCATCGCCAAACTCATTCAAGAGTTCATTATCATTTATACGAAAATGGCTACATTTATCGTCATGACAAAAGTGATTCACGAACGAAAACTAGTTTCCCTTCATTTATACCAACATCTTCCTGAAGTGAAACATAAGAGAAAAATCGTCACAGCCGTTGCTCTCATTTTTGTGATTGGAAATGCGGCCTCCACAACGCTATCAACCTATGCCAAAGACGCAATGCCTGACCAAGCGATTATCGGCCATCGTGGATATACTTCAAAGGCGGTCGAAAATTCCCTTGAAGGAATTAAAGCTGCAAAAGAGGCAGGAGCTACAATGGTAGAAATGGATATCCTCCTTACCAAAGATCATCAATTCGTAGTGATGCATGATTACAATCTAAAACGACTCGCTCGTCTGAATAAACGGGTTCAAGATATGACCTTGGAGGAAATAAGGGGATTACCGATTTATCAGTCGGAATTTGCTAGCCATATCCCAACCTTCGAGGAATTTTACCGAGAAGCTAAAGATTTGAATATTCCACTCATCATTGAATTAAAACCTCATGGGGGAGAACCTGCAAATTATGTTGACCTCTTTATCCAAAAATATAAAGAGTTAGGCATCGATTCTTCTAACAAAGTCATGTCCCTCGATTTGAAAGTGATGGAAGAACTAGAAGAAAAAGCTCCAGAAATTAATACGGGCTATGTCATTCCCTTCCAATTCGGAGGATTTGGCAATCCTAAAGTTGATTTCTTCGTCATAGAAGACTTTTCTTATCAAGAATTACTCGTTCTAAATGCGCAGCAACAAGGACATGAAGTCTATGTTTGGACCATCAATAGTGAAGATGTCATTCAAAAATATTTGAACAGTCCTGTGAATGGGATTATTACTGATGAAGTTCAACTAGTGAAAGATTTCCAAGACGATTATAAAAAGAACAATACATTGATGGATCAATTTTTACGAGCACTTGGAATTACTTTAGTCTTCAGCAAGTAATTGACAAAAACAAGAGCCTCTGTGGGGTTTCCACAGAGGCTCATTTCTATTTCAAAGCGGATGCTTTATCCAATTTTTGTAACGCCACCCATGTATGGTACAAGCGCTTCTGGAATCGTCACACTACCGTCTTCATTTTGATAGTTTTCAAGGATGGCAGCGACTGTACGTCCAACTGCAAGTCCTGAACCGTTTAATGTATGCACTAATTCAATCTTGCCACTATCTTCACGGCGGAAACGAATTTTCGCACGACGCGCTTGGAAATCCACGCAGTTTGAGCAAGAACTGATTTCACGGTACGTATCTTGCGCTGGAATCCATACTTCTACATCATATGTTTTCGCTGCTGAGAATCCCATGTCTCCTGTACATAAGACAATCGTACGGAATGGTAATCCTAAACCGCGCAGTACATCCTCTGCGTTGTCTGTCATTTTTTCTAATTCATCAAATGAATCTTCTGGTTTCGCGAATTTCACCATTTCTACCTTATTAAATTGGTGAAGACGAATTAAACCACGAGTGTCACGACCCGCACTACCCGCTTCAGAACGGAATGATGGACTAAGCGCAGTGAAGTAAATCGGTAATTGCGCTTCGTCTAAAATTTCGTTTGCGTAGTAGTTTGTAAGTGGTACTTCCGCTGTTGGGATTAATGTTAAGTTGCGTTCGTCTGTTAATTGGAACACATCTTCTTTGAATTTAGGGAATTGACCAGTTCCGTACATTGATTGTTCATTTACCATGTATGGTGTGATCATTTCAGTATACCCATGTTTTTCAACGTGTAAATCAAGCATGTAGTTGTAAATAGCACGTTCTAAGCGAGCTCCAAGGCCTTTGTAGTATAAGAAACGGCTTCCTGATACTTTAGCTCCACGTTCGAAGTCTAAGATGTCTAACGCTTCTGCTACTTCCCAGTGAGGTTTTGGTTCGAAATCGAATACCCGAGGAGTCCCTTCACGGCGAACTTCTACGTTTTCTGTTTCATCTGCCCCTACTGGTACGCCTTCCGCTGCAGTGTTTGGTAAGCGAGATGCGATATATTCGACCTTTTCTTCCACTTCGGCTAACTCGGCATCGGTTGCTTTGATGTCTTCACCGACTTGTTTCATTTCAGCGATTTTAGCACTAGCATCTTCCTTATTTCGTTTAAGAAGAGAAATCTCTTCCGTCACTGTATTACGGTATTGTTTTAATTGTTCTGTTTTCGTGATGAGTGCGCGACGTTCTTCATCCAAGTTGCGTAACTCTTCTACTGTTGCACGGTCGACACCGCGGTTCTCTAGAGCTGTTGCTACTTCTTCAAAATTCTCACGAATGCGTTTCATATCTAACATATGTTTTCCCTCCATTTTCTGTATAAAAAAATACTCCGCCCCCGACTATTTCTAGTCTTAGGGACGAAGTAGAGTAATTGTCTTCGCGGTACCACCCGGTTTCAATGTTGCCATTGCGCTCATTTGTGAGATAACGGTTTTCTCCGGATAGCTTAATCAATGTTTTCGCTCTCGCACTGTATGTGGATTCGCTGGTCTCTCTTTGCTAGTTTTCACCAATCACTAACTCTCTACTAAAGGATTGCAGGTACTATTCATACTGTATCATTTGTCTAAGATTGTACACGTCCTAAGCAAAAAGTGCAAGCCTTTTACTGTATTTTTATTTAGAGGCTGTGGGGGTAAATACATTTTGGATTTCACTCCATACATTTCCAAAGAAGTTTTGAATTTGTTGAACAACTTGTCCAACAAAAACTTTTGCTCCACGGACGCTTTCTGTGACAATATTTGATTGCTCCACGTCGTAAGCGGCTAATGCTTCTACCGTTCCGTGATTCTTGCCATCCACATATCCTAGATTTTCACCTGGCATTTCAAAGGTCAATGTCCCAACCGTTTGTCCTGCTTGAACAGGTGCTTTTAATTTTCCATCTTCTGTTTTCAATTCATCTAACGGAGTAAATCCTATTTTAATTTGGCTAAGAGCGGTCCCTTTTGGGACTGCTGCAACAAAAGGTTTTCCATAGTCTACACTAAGTGTTTCTTCCGTTCCACCTTCCAAAGGAATCGGCGCTAAATTTTGCACGGATTTTGCAGGAGAACCGACAATGAGACCTTCGTATTTTTTAAACAATTCATCTAGAAGATGTCTTGTGACTTTGAATCGATTTAGTGGCTCTTTAGAACCCATGCTCACCACGATTACAGAAAAGCCATTTCTTGTTGCTGTTGTAGTAATCGATGCTCCACTAGATTCACTCGTTCCAGTCTTCAATCCTGTTACCCCTTCATACTCAAACAAGAGACCTGGAAGTAAGTAATTGAAGTTATCCATTTTAGTTGTTCCTAATCCATTTGGACGGAAAGTTTGAGTTGGAATCGACGATACCTTCAAAATCTCAGGAAAATCGTTCACTAAATTTTTAGCAATAATCGCAACAGAACGGGCGGACATACTATTTTCATCTTCGTCTCCAAAGGCTGGATTTTTTTCGCTTCCGCCATATTTATTCGGTAATCCTGTTACATTAATAATCGTTGCATCTTTAATGCCCCATTGATTTAGTTTTGCCTCCATGCGTTCAATCCAATTCGCCTCGGAACCACCTATATATTCAGCGATAGCAAGAGTGGCTGCATTGGCTGAATAAATCGAGATAGCATCAAAAAGTTCTTTGATCGTATATTTTTCATTTGGCCATAGTGGCACATTGGATAAATTATAATTGGCACTTAATTGATTGGCTCTGGCACTAATGGGGATTTTTGTTTCCCAAGTGATTTCTCCTTTTTTTATCGCTTCTAAAATTAAATATTGTGAAATCATTTTACTCATTGAAGCAATTCCACGAACTTCATCTTGATTGTTTTGCATCAAAATTTTTCCGCTCGTTTGCTCGATTGCAATGTAGCTTTGTACATCTTGAATCGCAGCTGTTTCTTCTTTTTCTTTTGCGGCATCTTGCGCATAAATAACTGGCGTAAAACTCGCAGCGCTCATAGCAAAAACGCTAAGGGCACACACGAATTTTTTCATCCATTTACGAGGACCTTTCATGTTTTTATATCTCCTAAATCTCTCAAATCTGCTTACTCATGTTACCGAAAAAATAAAGGAAAAACAATGGTAATCTGATTAATCTTTTATTACAAAATTGCAGTTTCTTTTTAATCTCATATTCGCTTGCTGTTCGAGGAGAAAATATTAATGTATCCACATCAATAATGGATGCCCTTCCATTTTTTAACAAGAAAAAACACAAAAAGAAATGAACCCTTTTCTTTTTGTGTTTTCTTTAAAATCCTTTATGTTTTTCCAAAAATTGTTCTTCTTCTAACGTCGATTTTCTTCCTATTGATTTAAAAATTCTCTCTGCTTGTAAATTCCTCTAAGTAGAGTTTATCTAAAATCAATAATTTCTGATTGTAAATTGCTACGATACCTTCTTCTTTTAAGTCATGAATAATACGGTTCACACTATTACGTGTAGATATTCCGCAAAAACCAGCGATATCTTCGTTAGTGACATTAAAATCAATAAGAACTCCACCGTCTATTTCAACACCAAATTGATTCATTAATTTATATAGGAAAGAGCAGACTGCTCCTTTTTTCCCATTCATTGTCATATATTGTAATGTTTCAATCGTTTCAGACAGTTTATTCCGATAGTATTCCCGAATATAATCTTGTAAATGTTTATCTGCCTTTACATATTCCCAGAACTTAATTCGTGGAATACAATAAAACGTTGCCTCGTCACTTTCAATTCGGACATTAAATGGTGCGGAAGTGTAATTAGATACTTCATCACGAACAAGAGACACAATATCTACAGGAGTTACGTATTCTAAATTAAATTCACGACCATTTTTCATAATGATACTAGTCTTTGCTATCCCATCAATCAATATATAAGTATATGCCTGTTCCAATCCACGATAAGCCAGGTACTTGTGTTTTTTCTTCTTAATAGTAGGGGTATTTTCTTTTTCTAAAAACTCAATTAAATATTTTTCACTGTTCAATTGAAAACTCCTCTCAAACAATTCCTTATATACACTATTATCACCTTATCATAAAATAAATCAAAAAATATCTTACTTCTGTATCAAATTCAACTACCGTAGAGAATAATAATTGCTATAAGATTTATCACAAAAACTTTATCCGATTGACTGAGGTTAAGTTTACCCATTCTCATACCTTTTTTCTACATAAAAAACAGTAAAAAATCAATAGATAGTCGAATTAATGATCTAACATTACGAAAACTAACAAAGGTATGAAAGAAATCGTAGTAATTATTACGGGTACACAGGTTCAGTTCCTCGAATAGCATTACAACATTTACTCTCAGAAATATCTATTCAAAATAAATATCCACCAGCTAAGTGTACTGACCCCAAAAAGTTAGACAATTAATTTAAGCAAAGGATTTAGTTCTGT
>NZ_DBHISP010000014.1:0-41075 GCF_057274575.1 Granulicatella sp.
AATTGCAACAAGTGGTTCTAAATCTCAAGTTTACCAAATCGAATTGACTTCTGAAACAGGAACTAAATAAGAAAAGAATAAAAAAACAAGTCTAGAATGTCTAGACTTGTTTTTTTGTTAAAAAGAGATAAAATGAAAAATAGATGATTAAGATTAAAAAAAGATTAAAAAATGCTTGCAAATTGGAAAGAGTTACTGTATTATAAATTCAACATAAATTTATGGATTGAAAATCACAACCAATTTATAGAACGGAGAATGAATATGAAAAAGAAAAATATGATGATTCTGTTTTCAGCAACGACGGCGTTAACTTTGGCAGCTTGTGGTGGCAATAACAATAGTTCAACAACCACAACTACAAGTAGTGCTACGAATACTACTCAAACGAAATTTGCTTCAGAAGTAACTCATGATGGAACCCCTATTAAAGGTGGAACATTAAAATATGCCATTGTATCAGTTTCACCATTTTCTGGAATTTTTCCGGATGAGTTGTCTCAAGTCACAACGGATTCAACCATTGGTGGTTTAATTGATGAAGGTATGTTTGAATATGACGAGAATCGTAAATTAACGAATACTGGTCTTGCTAGCGTTAAGTTCGATGTAGAAAACAAAACAGCAACGGTTTCATTAAATTCTAAAGAATATAAATGGTCGGATGGACAACCAGTAACAATTGACGATTATATTTTCGCGTATCAATCAATTGGGGATAAAGATTATACAGGTATTCGTTACGATGAGGATTATAAAAATGTAGTCGGTATGGAAGAATACCATGAAGGAAAGGCAACAAGTGTATCTGGTCTTCAAAAGGTAGATGACTATACGGTTAAAATCCAATTCAAAGAAATGAGTCCATCGATGCAACTAGCTGGGGGATCATTATGTAATTACATTATGCCAAAACATATCTTTAAAGATATACCTATAGCTGAATGGGAGCAAAGTGATTATGTTCGTGGCACAAAATTTGTTGGTTTAGGACAATTTAAACTTCAATCAATTACTCCTGGGGAGTCTGTTACATTAGTTCCAAATGAACACTACTACAAGGGAGTTGCGAAAGTAGACAAGGTTGTAATGGAAGTTGTGTCTCCAGCGAATATTGTATCTGAAATGAAAGCAGGAAACTATGATATAGCAGAGATGCCAAATTCCCAATATGAAGCTTTCAAAGGATTAACTAATGTAACGTTCTTAGGTAAATTAGCTTCGGCTTATGAGTATATCGGATTCCACTTAGGAAAATATGATGCTGCAGCAGGTAAAAACGTAACAGATCCAAATGCAAAAATGAGCGATGCAAAGCTTCGCCAAGCAATGGCCTATGCATTAGATATTGAAGCTGCAGGACAAAACTTATACAATGGACTACAACATTCTACAAACTCAATTATTATTCCATTCTTCAAAGACGTATATAATAAGGAACAAGAAGGATTTACTTATAATCCAGAAAAAGCAAAACAATTGCTAGATGAAGCGGGATATAAAGATGTTGATGGTGACGGATTACGTGAAAACAAAGATGGTTCTAAATTACAAATCAACTTTGCAGCACGTACTCGTGATGATGCCAATGAATCACTTGTTCAACAATACTTGAACTGGTGGAAAGAAATTGGGTTAGATGTAAAACTTTACACAGGACGTACGATTGAATTGAACTCATTCTATGATAAAGTTCAAGCGGATGATCCAGAAATCGATGTATTCGCTGGTGGTTGGTCTACAGGTTATGATCCAAATCCAGAAGGATTATTCGGTGAATCTGCAAAATTCAACTTTGAACGTTATGTGGATGCTGAAGGAACTGCAATCATGAAGAAAATCGCTTCAACAGATGCATTCGATTCAGCTAAAAACGTTGAATTCTACAAAGAATGGCAAAAATACGTTCATGATAAAGCGTTTATCTTCCCAACGTTAGTCGGAGAATCAATTACAGCAGTTAACAAACGCGTGAAATACTACGATGTAAATTTAGGCAGTCGAAAATCTGACCTCTATCAAATTGAGTTAACAAGCGATGCTGCTGCTAAATAAGAATTCAAAAGAGATGGACTTCGGTTTGTCTCTTTTTTTATTGTGGAAATTGTGATGTCCAATGAAAACGTATTAATGACGTGTTTAGGATGAATTTTGGGTTCAAAATTAAAATAACATGAGAAAAGTTAATTTTTTGCTCATAAATAATGGTAATCAAGATTGATTCATGGTAAACTAAAAATACGCTGTATCTGCGCTCAAATTGTCATACAATTTGCATTTAGAGAGCATGCAACGTATAATAGAAACGTTGTTTTATTATTTTAAGAATTGAAATAGTTCACTGAAAAAAGAAAATAAGGAGGAATCGGATTTGACAATTGATAAGCCACTATTAGAAATCAATAATTTACATGTTGGTTTCCGTATCAAAGATGATTTTTATGATGCAGTAGATAATGTATCTTTAACATTAGAAAAAAATGAAATTTTGGCCATCGTTGGAGAGTCAGGATGTGGGAAATCTACATTAGCGACAACCATCATGGGCTTACACAATAAAAATAATACAAAGATTACAGGGGACATCATTTATAACGATGTAAACTTAGTAAATTTAAACGAAGCGTTGTACAACAAGATCCGCGGAAACGACATCGGTATGATTTTCCAAGATCCATTGGCTTCATTAAATCCATTGATGACAATTGGGGCTCAAATCGATGAAGCTCTTTATTATCATACAGACTTAAATGAAAAAGAACGTACTGAACGCGTATTAGAATTGTTAGGACAAGTAGGGATTCCAAACCCACAACGTACTTACAAACAATATCCACACGAATTATCAGGTGGGATGCGTCAACGTGTGGTTATCGCGATTGCATTATCATGTAAACCACCAATTATCATTGCCGATGAACCAACAACTGCCTTAGACGTAACGATCCAAGCGCAAATCTTAGACTTATTAAATGATATCCAAAAAGAAACGGAATCTGGAATCATCTTAATCACTCACGACCTTGGTGTAGTAGCAGAAACTGCTGACCGTGTAGCCGTGATGTATGCTGGACAATTTGTTGAAGTAGCACCAGTTGAGGAGCTGTTTACAAATCCACAACATCCTTATACACGTTCATTATTACAATCAATCCCACAAGCGGGATCAGAAGGTCAAGAATTACATGTAATCAAAGGAACAGTGCCACCATTACCAAAATTACCACGTAAAGGTTGCCGTTTTGCTCCACGTATTCCGTGGATTTCAGCGGACGCTCACGAAGAAAATCCAACACTTCACGAAGTTGGACCAAATCACTTCGTTCGTTGCACATGTTATAAACATTTCCATTTTGAAGGGGAGGAAGCATAATGAGCGGTTTTGTAACCATTGAAGATTTAAAAGTTCACTATCCGATTCGTAGTGGCTTCTTTAACCGAGTAACGGATCATGTTTATGCGGTAGATGGAGTGTCACTTGAAATCGAAGAAGGGAAAACTTACGGTCTTGTTGGAGAATCTGGTTCTGGGAAATCTACAATTGGTAAATCGATTATTGGTCTCGAACACGTAACAAGCGGTAAAGTGATCTATGAAGGTGAAGACGTAACAAACAAAGCACGTCGTCGTACTTCAGACTACAACCGTAACGTACAAATGATTTTCCAAGATTCACTGTCAAGTTTTAACCCTAAAAAACGTATCTTAGATATCGTGGCTGAACCATTAAGAAACTTCGAACGTTTATCTCCAGATGAAGAGAGAAAACGCGTTATCGAATTAATGGAAATTATCGGATTATCTGAAGAAGCCTTATTAAAATATCCACACCAGTTCTCAGGTGGTCAAAGACAACGTATTGGTGTTGCTCGTGCTTTAGCAAGTAACCCTCGTTTAATCATCGCCGACGAACCAGTATCAGCGTTAGACTTATCTGTACAAGCGCAAGTGTTAAACTACATGAAACGTATCCAAGATGAGTTCAACTTAAGCTACTTATTTATTTCCCATGACCTTGGGGTTGTAAAACATATGTGTGATGAGTTATTCATCATGTACCGTGGACGTTTTGTTGAAACAGGTAAAGCGGAAGATATCTACGCTAACCCACAACACATCTATACTAAACGTCTATTGTCTGCGATTCCGGTAATCGATCCAGAAAACCGTGAAGCAAACAAACTTCGTCGTAAAGAAGCTGAAAAGTTCTATCAAGAAAATCAAAAACTTTATTATGATGAAAACGGTCGTGTGTTTGATTTACAAAAAATCTCTGACACACACTCTGTTGCATTTAATCCAAAAGGAGGAAACTAATTATGTGGAAAACCATTTTACGTCGTGTGTTATTGATGTTGCCACAAATCTTCATCCTTAGTGTGCTAGCATTCTTAATCGCGAAGATGATGCCAGGGGATCCATTTACAGGTTTAATTACTCCAGAAACGGACCCAAATACAATTGAAGCGTTACGTGTGAAAGCCGGATTCTATGATCCGCTTCCTGTTCAATATTGGAACTGGATTTCAAAAGCATTCCGCGGAGACTTCGGTCAAAGTTATACTTACAAATATGAAGTAACGAAATTAATCGGTGAACGTATTGGTAACACAGTATGGTTATCATTATTAACATTGATTTTAACTTACTTAATTGCATTACCATTAGGGATGATTGCAGGTCGTTTCCAAAACACTTGGGCTGATAAAGTAATCGTAGTATATACCTTTATTACTTACTCAATCCCAGTATTCGTATTTGCGTTAGTATTATTATGGTTATTTGGTTATACATTAGGTTGGTTCCCAACTCGTGGATCTGTCGATTCAGATGTAGTTGCTGGAACAATTGGCTATTATGTAAACAAATTCCATCATATGCTTTTACCAGCGTTTACGATGGCGATTCTTTCGACTACAGGTACAATTCAATACTTACGTACAGGGGTTATTGATGCGAAGAGTCAAGACTACGTTCGTACTGCACGTGCGAAAGGGGTTCCTGAAAATGTTGTGTTCAACCGCCACATCTTCCGTAACTCAATCTTACCGATTGCAGCTTTCTTAGGATATGAATTCACTGGTTTAATCGGTGGTTCAGTGTTTATCGAAAACATTTTCTCATATCCAGGGATGGGGAACTTATTCGTATCATCTATCACAGGACGTGACTACTCAGTAATCTTAGCGTTACTATTATTGTTTGGTACAGCGACTCTTCTAGGTACGCTTCTATCAGATATTATTATGAGTATTGTTGACCCACGTGTACGTGTACAATAATAAAAGGAGGAGTAGCAAATGGAGCAAAATAATGTAAATACAGTTGAAGAAACTGTTGTTGAAGAAAGCACCGTATCTACACCGCCTGCTGGTTTTCAGGTTATTGTACGGGAGTTTTTAAAGGATAAATTAGCGCTTTTCGCGTTAATTTTACTAGCATTGATTTTCTTAGTTATTTTTATTGGACCATTTTTTATTAATGAAGATACAGCTCTTAAAGTAAATATCTTAGGTCGTTATAAAGCCCCAACAAATGCTCATTTGTTAGGGACAGACGAAAGTGGTCGTGATGTTTTAGCCCTATTAATTATCGGAGCTCGTAACTCAGTATTAATTGGGTTCTCAGTTACAATCTTGACATGTATCGTTGGTATCATCGTTGGATTGATTTCTGGTTACTACGGTAAATGGGTGGATACAACTTTAATGCGTGTTGTTGACTTTATCATGATTTTGCCAACATTGATGATTATCATCGTGTTCGTAACGGTAATTCCAAACTACACCATGTTCCACTTTGTATTTATCATGACAGCCTTCTATTGGGTAGGTTCTGCTCGTTTATTCAGAACACGTACTCTTCAAGAAGCAAGCTTAGACTATGTAAATGCATCTAAGACATTAGGTTCAAGTGACTTACGTATCATGTTCCGTGAAATCTTGCCAAACTTAAGTTCATTAATTATTGTTAACTTAATCTTACGTTTAGCAGGGAACATCGGTATTGAAACGGGGTTAACTTACTTAGGTTTCGGTTTACCATTTACAACACCATCACTTGGTACATTAATCTCTGCAGCGAAAAATGCGGATATCATCGAAAATAAATTATGGGTTTGGTTACCAGCCACAATCTTAATCTTAATCATGATGTTATGTATCAACTATGTTGGTCAAGCATTGCAACGTGCAGCGGATTCTCGCCAACGTTTAGGTTAATCATAAATTTGCAAAAGAGATTGAAGGAAACTTCAGTCTCTTTTTTTGTGCGCAAAAAGGCCAAATAGAAAATTTTTTCGTACCTAATAGAGAAGAAAAGTGTAGGATTTCGGTGTTTGGTTGTGAAATAGAAGGGAATCTAGTAAAATAGAGAATACAAATGGTGAAAGGAGTGGCCATGATGTACGTAAGTGAATCATTTGAAACAGTGCTAAAGAACCGTGAATTGAAACTGGATAAGAAAGATTTAGGTAATGACGGAATTGCGTTTCTAGGTCTCTATTCAGAAGGAGAAGATGAGTTTCCGTTTAGCGTCGTGTTTGATGATAGCCAGGATCGTACCGATTACCAAATCACTTATGAAGGAATCGGAAATGGAAAAGACTTAGGTTTAGATTTATTCGATGTGCTTTTTACCATTAATCGCTTGAACCAGGAGTTAGTGGCCTACTATACGCTACTCATGGATCCAGATGGGGAACTTTTTATTCGCTATGTGGGGAGAGTAACTCCATTTGAAACTTTCACTTTGTATGAATTACTCGTGATGGGTTCAAAAATTGCATCAGAAGTACGAAGAACATTATTAGAGTTAAAGGATGAGAACAATATTTAAGAAGTATTCCGATTTGATAAAGCCATACGACATTATTATTGTGCTCGTGTTATTGCTCTTATCATTTTTACCAAATGCAATTTATGCTTACCAACAAGCAACGGTTAAAGAAGAAGCTAAAATATATGCCATTATTACCATTGATGGGGAGGAAGTTCAGCGTATCGAGTTAAGCGAAAATACGCCTCGTGAAGAGTTTTATTTTGAGCCTCATGATAATCAATATAATATTATCGAAGTTGATGGAACTAGAATTAGAGATAAAGAGGATAATAGCCCCGATCAGATTGCTGTGAATACGGGCTGGATTTCCAAACCGGGTCAGACCAGCATCTGCTTGCCACATGGGCTGATGATTGAGATTGTCTCAACCGAACCTGCCAATAGTGATAATGACACCATTATTCCGTTATAAAATAAATGAAAGTTCGCTACAGTTGTAGCGGACTTTTTTGCTATCTCGACAGTTCTCTTTCCAAGGAGGAGAGTATTTTGTCAGTAGCCTTTAAGATGCACCAAATTACCTAAAATCACACAGCGCATTTTTTATAACAAATCCTATTTCAGAGTTTTTAAAATAAGGAGTTTCTCGTAGTAAGAATTTCTCTTTGACTTAGACGATGAGGAGAATCGAGCGGATTTTAAAATAGCAGTAATGGGAAATGACACAAAATGCGAATTAGGAGCCGTAGGAAGTCTTTCCTTACGGCTCCTTTGAGGCTTTTAAGGTGAGAGACGAGAGGCTCGAACCGTTGTCCCATTACAGCTATTATAAGAAAATCAGCAAGGATTCGATTCATCGTCATTATTAAATTCATAAAGAAATTTTTGTAGAAGAGAAGCCTACTCCTTATTTTATAAAAAAACTCACGAAAGAACGCTGGAATATGGTATTATAGTGAAATAAGGAGGAATGCACTGTGCGAATTATTTCAGGAGAATTTGGCGGAAGACGCTTAAAGGCAGTACCGGGCCAAAATACTCGTCCGACGACCGACAAGATAAAAGAATCGCTCTTCAATATTTTGGGCGGTTATTTTGACGGAGGAGTCATGCTCGACATGTACAGCGGAAGCGGAGCCGTTGCCATTGAGGCCGTTTCTCGTGGGATGGACCGTGCGTTTCTATTCGAGAACAATCGCCTTGCACAAAAGACGATTGAGCAAAATATCGAGATTACGAAATCACCCGAGCAATTTCATTTAAAACGACAAAATGTGAAGCAAGGATTGAAAACACTGGCGAGTGACCCAGCGTTTGAACCGCTAGAATTGGTGTTCATGGATCCACCATACCGCATGCAAGAAATTGTAAAGGACATTGAGCAGTTGCAAGAATTAAACTTAGTTTCTCCAGACTGCGTGATTGTTTGCGAGGTGGATAAGGAAGTGCAACTTCCAGAACGAATTTTAGAATTTGAGCAATATAAGCGCGTGGAGTACGGCATTACAGCCTTAGTGTTCTTTGACCGTGCATCCGACGAAGAGGAGGCTTAATATGAGAAAAGCGGTAGTAGCAGGAAGCTTCGACCCGATTACAAATGGGCATTTAGATATTATCGAGCGAAGCAGTGAGCTCTTCGATGAAGTCATTGTGGTTTTATCGCATAATGTTCAGAAAAATTATTTATTTTCTTTAGACGAGCGAAAATTGATGGTTGAAAAAGTGATTGCGCATGTACCCAATGCCAGAGTGGTAGCCGTAAGCGGAGGATTAACGGTAGAGGCGGCGGCTCAGTTAGGAGCAAGCGTTCTTGTGCGCGGGGTTCGAAATGCAACTGACTTCGAATATGAAGCGACTCTTGCATCTCATAACCGTGTTCAAAAAGGGGAAGTTGAAACGGTTCTTTTACTCAGTAAGGAAGAATATCGCTTTGTAAGCTCTTCGATGATGAAAGAATTGGCACGTTTTGGTGGGGATGTCAGTCCTTTTGTCCCTGAAGTTGTGAAACGCGCCTTAGAAGAAAAGTATAAGAATACGCCAGAACGAAAAATTAGAATGGATGAGGAGATTACAAATGTCGAAGTCTAAGAAATTTTTTTATATTATTTTAACAGTTATTCTGTTAGCGATTATTTCATTCATTCCCATTCCTTACGTCATTGAATCTCCCGGAACGGCTGAAGATGTATCTCAGTTTCTAACGGTCAATGGGACAAAAGATGAAGAGGAGGGGACACTGCGAGTGCTGACTGTCTATGTAGAGCAAGCCACCGTCTTAACTTCTTTAAAACAATTTTTCAAACATCATGAGATTTTACCTGAAGAAAAAGTATTTGGAAACTATACTCCAGAAGAATATGATCAATTACAAGAGTTCAGTATGCGAAATGCTCGTTCAAAAGCAGTTCGTGTCGCCTTTGAAGCAGCTGGAAAGTCAGTAGAAAGTAAAGTCAACGGTATTTTTGTCACTCGAGTGGATCAAAATTCTAATTTCCGTGATAAATTAAAAGTCGGCGATATCATTGAAACAATTGATGGAAAGAAACTTGAAAATACGGATGAGAGTCTTGAAGAATTACAAGAGTATCTTTCTTCACTGGAACCAGGCCATTATTTATCACTGATGATTAAACGTGATGGAGAATCAAAACTAGTTCGTGATAAATTAAAATTGAACAGTCGTACTGGTAGAATTCGTTTAGGATTTGAAGGAGAAATTGATGAAGACGTAACGTCAGATCCTGCGATTGAATTTGATCCTCATGGTGTCAGTGGTCCGTCAGGTGGCTTAATGTTCACTCTTGAAATCTATAATCAAATTACGAACAGCCATTTGAAAAAAGGACATAATATTGCGGGAACTGGAACGATTGAACTGGACGGAAGAGTTGGAAGAATCGGTGGGATTGATAAGAAGTTAGTTGCAGCAATTGAAGCTGGAGCTACTGTTTTCCTAGCACCGGATGATGAAATTACGGATGAGATGCGTGAGCGTTATCCAGATATCAAGACAAATTATGAAGAAGTAAAAGAAGCAGCTGAAAAGTTGGGGACAGATATTAAAATCTATCCTGTAAAAACTTTACAAGAAGCGATTGAGATTCTAAAAAATCTATAACAGGAGAGTCATTTTTCTCATATCTTTAATTGGAGCAATCTTTTTAAGGAGTGAGAAAAATGGCTTTTTTTGATGCATGGAGAAATAAATGGGAAGAAATGAATTGGAAAGTAAAAGGGAATATTTTATTTGTTTGCCTCATTATCGGGATGGGGCTTTTTTGGATGAGTCGTCAAGGGGAAGAGGTGGAAGAAGTTGCACCATCCCTATCGGAGACAACCATTCTTCCTCAAGAGGTAGAAGATAAAACAACTGTTTCGACCGTCATTTATGTCGATGTAAAAGGAGAAGTTCACCACCCAGGAGTCTATCGAATGAAAGCAGAAAATAGAGTGAAAGATCTCATTGAGGCTGCAGGAGGATTCACTCCATTGGCAGATGATCAAAAATTGAATTTAGCTCAACTCTTAGAGGATCAAATGGTGATTGTAGTCCCAAAAAAGGGAGAAGAAGTGAATTCGGAGCTCTCTCAAGCTCCCACGCCACATAAAAAAGAGGTTGGAAAAGAAGGTAAGATCAATATTAATACGGCAACCGTTGAAGAATTGAAGACATTAAAAGGGATTGGGGAGAAAAAGGCAGAAGCCATTATAGAATATCGAAAGCAAAATGGTTCCTTTAAAAACAAAGAAGAACTTATGAAAGTGAGAGGGATTGGAAAGAAATTATATGAATCCTTTCAAGAAAGAGTGATCGTCCAATGATTTATTTTGTTCTTGCAAGCGTGATGGGGACGGCGATGGTCGTTTTTTCAGTCGGGAAAGTGGGATGGGTTCTTCCTTTACTGCTTATCGTAGTTGGCTTTATCCGTGAACAATCAATACGAAAAAAAGCAATGGGTCTAATGGTCGTTGGAATTTTTTCTATTCGCTCATTTTATTATGTCCAGGCTATTACACAAACTCCTTTTCACCCTTCACAGTCTCTCCATGGGCAAATGATATTAAATCCCCATCACCTCAAAGTGAATGGGGATTTGTTAACCGGAAGTGCACTTCTAGAAGCAGAAGGAAAGAGTGAAAGAGTATTTTTTCGCTATATTTTGGGTTCGGAAGAGGAGCAAAAGGTGTTTCTGGAACTGAATCATGTGGTAAAGGTATCTGTTGAAGGAATTATTGAGGAAATCGAACCTGCTCGTAATAAAGGGAATTTCGATGTGAAGAATCATTATTTAAGTGTGGGGATTCTTCATTCTTTCAAAATTGAAAGTCTATCAAGTAGAAAAGTTGCTGTCAAAGGAATCTCTGCTGCTATTGAAAATCTTCGTTTCTGGCTGATACATCAAGTGCGCATGCAGAAGGAAAATCAGGTCAAACAATATACATTAGCATTGCTTCTTGCGGACAAATCAGGATTTGATGAAGAAGTTTGGGAACGGTACAAACAACTTGGGATTCTGCATGTATTAGCGATTTCGGGGCTTCATATTTCGTTAATGGTTTCTGCCCTTCAAAAGTTTTGCTGGAGGTGCGGGATTACTCGAGAGAAAACAGATGGTGTATTAATGTGTTTTGTCCTGTTCTATGGGTTTGTCATCGGATGGGGAATTAGTGGGACGCGCGCGATTGGAATGGTGGTTCTCTCGATTCTTTTGAAACGATGGACGCCTCTTCGTCATCACACACAACTATGGAGCCTTTTAGGGATGCTTGTTGTATCGGTCCTCATTTGGCCAGGAATTCTTTGGAATGTCGCGTTTCAATTAAGCTATGCGCTTAGCGGAGTGATTCTTCTATTATCCAAGTGGCAAAAAAATGTGCTTCCTAAAGTCAACGCTTCATTATGGATTCCAATAGGAATAAGTGTTATGGCTTTGCCTCTCATCTGTCAGTATTTCTTTTATTGGAATGCCTTTAGCATCATCCTTACTGCTTTGTTTTCCCTATTGTTTGAAGGGGTTCTATTCCCGCTATTAACGATTTATCTGATTGCGGTATTACTTGGGTGGGGGAATTTAGTGGCTATCATTTGTTTTCTAGGAGAAGCACTTCTTTCGGGGCTCACTCAACTATTAACCTTTTGTCAGAAGTTCACCATTACAAAATTTACATTCGGCATTTGGGAACCATGGGAGTGGGTTGTTTATTTTTTGTTGATTCTTATCGCACTAGTGCTATTTGAACGAAGGAAAATGACAGTTAAAAAAGGACTCTTTTTTCTAGGGGCTCTTATTTTACTTCTGGTAGAAGTTCCCTATCATTGGGGAACTGAGCTCATCATGATAGATGTTGGGCAAGGGGATTCGATTTTAGTATTGGCTCCAGGATGGAATCAAGCGACATTAATCGATACAGGTGGATTGAGCGATTTTGCCTTCAAAGAAGAATGGAGAAGACGCAAGAGAAAATCCCAAGGAGTCACAACTGTCATTCCTGCTCTTCAAGCAGAAGGACTTTCAGAATTATCGCAAGTAATGCTTTCCCATGGAGACGAAGATCATGTGGGGAATCTTCGAGAAATCGCACAGCAGATTAAAATCAAAGAAATGGTGATAGGAAAAGGGATGGAGAAGCTTCCATTGATGCAACAGCTGAAAAGGGACTATCCGTCCATACGGTGGAAGTTGGTTTCTTCAGGAAACGAGTGGAAATGGAACCAAATGAAGTGGCAAATTCTGTGGCCAAAAGACACTTCCAAAGGAGAAAATGATGATTCAATTGTAGCTCTTCTAACGATTCAAAAACATGCCGTGCTACTCACGGGAGATGCTTCTGAAAAAGTAGAAGACACTATTCTGAAGGATGCTCCCAACTTGCATTTTTCTATTTTAAAAGTGGGACATCATGGAAGCCGAACGTCTACAAGCGAAGCCTTACTAAAAAAAGCTTCCCCTTCTATTGCTTTGGTTTCTTGCGGGAAGAATAATCGTTATCGCCATCCTTCAATCGAGACGATAGGAAGGCTGAATGGCATACACGCTCATATTTTCCGCACGGATCAAGATGGCCAAATTCGTCTTTATTTTAAAAAAGAACAGATTGAAATTTCTACGAAACTTTCGAAAAAGTATCAGAAATTGAAAGAATAGACAAAGCCCACGTTTCAAGATAAACTTAAAGGACAGGAGGCGGAAAGATGGAATTTGAGAAACAACTCGATCGCATTAAAAACGGGCAAGTGAATCTAGTTTATTTAGTTCAAGGAAAAGAACCTTATTTACAAGAACTTGCACGGAAAGTGTTTTTAGAGACCATTGTGGCTCCTGAAGATCAAGACTTGAATGTGGGACGATTCAATATGGAGGAAGTCTCTATTCAAACAGCCATTCAAGATGCAGAGTCGGTTCCTTTTTTTGGAGAGAGAAGATTAGTACTGGTTGATAATCCAAGTTTTTTTACTGGAGAAAAAGAGAAAAAATCAATGGATCATCAATTAGAAAGATTACAGGCGTATTTAGAAAATCCAATGGAAAGTTCTGTGATGGTATTCTTTGCTCCGTATGATAAGTTGGATCAACGAAAGAAAATCGTGAAACAATTAAAGAAAGTGGCGGTTTTATTAGATGCTAGTGAACTAACGGAGAGAGATGTTAAACAGTATATTCAGGATTCTCTGCGTAACCACCAGTACACCATTCAAGAAGAAGCGCTGGAGACCTTACTCGTTAAAACGCAATATTCACTAACGAATAGTATGAAAGAATTGGATAAACTGATGATTGCTTCCATTGATACAAAAATGATTCCACTGGAACTGGTCGAGAGTTTAGTCGCCAAAACATTGGAACAGAATATTTTTGAACTTGGGGAATCTATCTTGAAAAAAGAGGGAGTCAAGGCACTCCAAATCTATCACGATATGTTACTACAAAAAGAAGACCCCTTGAAGATGAACGCGATTCTTTTAGGTCAGTTTCGATTATTGCTTCAAGTGTCCTACTTGAAAAGAGAAGGGTATCAAGAACCAGAAATTCAAAAGACACTGGGCGTACATCCGTACCGTGTTAAGATTGCCCTGCAACAATCCAGAAGATTTGGGTTATCCCTTTTAGAAAAAGCCTTTATGCAATTGGTCGACACAGAATATGCTCTAAAGACGAGTCTAGGGATTAAAGAGATGCAACTGGAATGGTTTATCCTACAGTTTTGTGCTTAGCAAACAATAAAATTCAAATATACAATATGGAGGAATAGATATGACCCCAATGATGATTATTATCGCTGCGGTTGCAGTGTTCGTATTACTAAGTTATGTAAAGGTAAAAACAAACAAGATTTCTAATAGAGAAAGTTCTTATTCGAATACTAATCGTTCATCTAACGAACAAGTAGAGTACATCCCAGAAGAACTAGAAGAACACTTACGTACACTAAAACGCGACGGTCGCCTTATTCAAGCAATCAAAGACTTGCGTGACGAAACAGGAATGGGCTTAGCCGAAGCCAAACAATTTATCGATGACTTATCTGTCTAACAAAATCAGAGTGCCCAAGCAGGAGACTAATCCCCTCCCGCGGGCACTCTTTTTTTCTTCCCGGAGTCTTCACATTGTTCAGGCCCTTTTTTCTAGCAACTTCATATCCCCCGGGCACTTTTTACTTTCCCGGAGCAGTCCTATTGTTCGGACTTCTTTTTTATCTCTGAAATCAAGCATAGGGTAAAATTCTTACGGATTTTACGGGTGAAATCAAAATAGAGGATAAACAAAAAAGAATCAGTTTATTGAAAGAATAGCGGGAACGTGCATTAAATGCGAATTAGCAGGAGTAGGAAGACCTTCCGTACTCCTGCTTTGAGGCTTTAAAGGCGAGAGACCTAGGCTTGAGCCGTTGCCCCGCTATAACTCTTTCAATAATAAAACTGATTCTTTTCAGTTTATCCGGTATAACACTCTACCTTGAAGAAATCCGTAAGGATTTTACCCAGCCAACAAGAAGCACCATTGATCGGGCTTCTTTTTTCATCTCTAATAATATACGCCTCACGGATATCGTATTAGAGTAGAACAAAAACGAAGAACTTCCTGGATTCATCGGAATCATCGTCATGAACTAGAAAGCAATGTGAATTACTGAGGCTTAGTGAATTTCACTTAGCCTCAGTTTGAAGCTTGCTAACCTTGAGACTTCGGCTCAAGGTGGTGCCATGATGATGATACCGATGAAAAATCCAGAGGAGTTCGAAGGGGATGTTCCAATCTCTTCATTCGTTATCCGTGAGGCGTTCCTATTTTTGAGCATAAAAAAAGAGCCCGAGATCAATTCTCAGGCTAATTATTATTTGCTTAATTTTGCAGCAAGACGTGATTTGTCACGAGAAGCTTTGTTTTTGTGGATTAATCCTTTAGAAGCAGCTCCGTCGATTGCTTTGTGAGCAGCACGTAATAATTCTTCAGCATTTTCAGCACCTTCAGCTACTGCAGCTTCGAATTTTTTGATAGCAGTACGCATAGCAGAAGTTTGTGAGTTGTTTGCTAGTGTTGACTTTTTGTTAGTACGAACACGTTTGATTTGTGATGCGATATTTGGCAATGGGTTCACCCCTCTTTCATTTTACATGTATAATCACTGATCAGTTGTTTCCAACACGGACTATTATACAAAAGTCCAGTATGAAATGCAAGCAAGGTATAGGGTTGGCAGGGTGCAAGCTGGCGGTAAATATTGTTTATTGATGGTATAATGGAAAAGAATCGAAAAAAGAGGTGAAGGTATGAATGAATTTAAACTAGTGGCTCCGTATACGCCACAAGGAGATCAACCTCAGGCCATCCAGGAATTAGTGGAGGGGCTTAATAAGGGCGTTAAAGAACAGACGCTTCTTGGTGCGACAGGTACGGGGAAGACGTTTACGATTGCTAATGTGATTAAAGAAGTGAATAAGCCGACATTAGTGTTAGCTCATAATAAAACATTAGCAGGGCAATTATATGGAGAGTTAAAAGAATTCTTTCCGGACAATGCTGTAGAATATTTTGTTTCTTATTATGATTACTACCAACCAGAAGCTTATGTGCCTTCTAGTGATACTTATATTGAAAAAGAATCCAGTGTCAATGATGAAATCGATAAGTTGCGCCACTCTGCTACAAGCGCGCTTTTGGAAAGAAGAGATGTCATTGTAGTTGCTTCCGTATCTTCTATGTACGGGTTGGTAAATCCAGAAGACTACCGCGACCATGTATTGTCTCTTCGTGAAGGAATGGAAATAGAAAGAGATGAATTACTTCGTCGTTTAGTCGAAATGCAGTTTGAGCGAAATGACTATGATTTCAGAAGGGGAACATTCCGAGTGCGAGGCGATGTAGTCGAAATCTTCCTTGCGGGACATGATGCGACGGCGTTTCGAATCGAGTTTTTTGGAGACGAAATCGAAGCGATTAAAGAAGTAGATGTGTTAACAGGAGAAATTAAGGCAACGGTAGAGCATGTTCCAATCTTCCCGGCAACGCACTTTGTCGCGAATGAAGACCAAATCTCTAAGGCGGTTTCGACGATTAAAGAAGAACTCGCCCTCCGCCTAAAAGAATTAAGGGACAATAATGAGTTGCTGGAAGCGCAGCGATTAGAGCAAAGAACCAATTATGATATTGAAATGCTCCTAGAGATGGGATACTGTAATGGGATTGAAAACTACTCTCGCCATATGGATGGAAGAAAGCCGGGACAACCACCGTATACATTGCTTGATTTCTTCCCAGAAGATGCACTATTTGTCGTGGATGAGTCTCATATTACAATGTCTCAAATTCGTGGAATGTATAATGGGGACCGTGCTCGTAAGGAGCAATTAATTAAGTACGGATTTAGATTACCAAGTGCGCTAGATAATCGTCCGTTACGCTTTGAAGAGTTTGAAGCAAAAGTTCCGCAAATTATTTATATTTCTGCGACTCCAGGTCCATATGAATTAGCACATACGCCAAAAGTTACCGAGCAAATCATTCGTCCGACAGGCTTGCTCGATCCGCCTGTGGAAGTTCGTCCAATTAAAGGACAAATTGATGACTTAATTAGCGAAATTAATTTACGTGTTGAACGGAATGAACGTGTCTTTATTACGACGCTTACGAAGAAAATGTCTGAGGACTTAACCGATTACCTAGAAGAAGTAGGCATTAAAGTGAAGTATCTTCACAGTGATATTAAGACATTGGAACGTACTGAAATCATCCGAAACTTGCGATTAGGAGAATTCGACGTATTGGTCGGAATCAACTTGCTTCGTGAAGGCTTAGACGTACCAGAAGTTTCTCTGGTGGCGATTCTAGATGCTGATAAAGAAGGCTTCCTGCGTAGCGAGCGTGCTCTAGTGCAAACGATTGGACGTGCTGCACGAAATGCAAATGGCCGAGTGATTATGTATGCCGATAAGATTACAGACTCTATGCAAAGAGCGATTGATGAAACAAACCGTCGTCGCAGTGTCCAAGAGGCTTATAATAAGGAACACGGCATTGTTCCGAAGACCATCGTGAAGAATATTCGTGATTTAATCGCGATTACTCATGAAGTGGAAAAAGAAGATGCTCCAAGCACTGCAAGAGACTTCAAAAAAATGTCGCAAGAACAAAGACGAGAAGCTATCGAGTTGCTGGAATTGGATATGCGTGCAGCTGCGAAAGCATTGGATTTCGAAAAAGCGGCTGATCTGCGCGATGTGATTTTAGAGTTAAGAGCCGAGTATAAATTATAAGAGGGTTATTCGATGAAATGGAATTTAAAAGAAGACCTGACAGAACATGAAGGAGAAACAATTCTAAGCCATATAGAAGGTTTCTCCTTCTATATTGTCAGTGCTACAAAGGAAAAAGGATTAGAAATCATTGTTTTAGATGAGTTTAATGAGAGATATACTTTGTTTGATGTAGAAACAACAGGAAGCAGCATCGCTCAAGCCCTTCGAGAAGAAGCCGGTGAAATAGCGACCAAGTGGATTCATCCTCTTCAGGGAGAACTGAGCGCCGCGAAGGAAAAATGGACGAATTGGATTCATAGCAATATTGTTTCTTTTAGTTCGCAACCGTTCAAAAGGTCGTCAGCTACATTGTTTAGAGTGGAAGAGCAAGGAAAGTGCTATGCCTTGATGACAGAAATCCCATTCAATAAATTAGGGGTTTCAAGTGAAGAGCGAGTGTTAATCTTGAATGTGAAAATTGATCCGAACACGAAGGAAAAGCTATTAACGAATGAAGGTTTCTTTGAGGTGTATCATATGAATAAAAAGCATTGGATTTCAATTGCGCTGAATGTATGCACAGATGAAGCACTCATCAAAGAGTGTATTTATTACAGCTACAAATGTGTTTCGAAGAAAGACAATTCTTTACTTTCTAAAAGAGGTTCGTTATAATTTTCAACATAGCGTTTTAGCAAAAGGAGATTTTTTTATGGTAAATATTGCAATTGTAGGAGCGACAGGAGTCGTTGGAACAAAAATGATTGAACGTTTAGAAGAAAGCAACTTACAAGTAGACCACTTATATCTACTTGCATCAGCACGTTCAGCAGGAAAAGTACTACAGTTTAGAGGAAAAGATTATGTAGTCGAAGAATTAACGGAAGACTCCTTCAAGCGTGATATTGACTACGCCATCTTCTCAGCAGGAGGCGGTACTTCATTGAAATTTGCACCCATCGCAGAACGTGACGGCGTGATTGTCATCGATAACTCAAGCGCATGGAGAATGGATCCAGAGATTGATTTAGTCGTACCAGAATGTAACGCACCAACATTAGAACGTAAGATAATCGCAAATCCAAACTGCTCAACCATCCAATCGGTTGTACCATTACGTCCATTGCATGATGCATTTGGATTAAAACGTGTGGTTTATACCACTTACCAAGCCGTTTCAGGTTCTGGACAAGCAGGGATTAATGATTTAAGAAACGGGGAAAAAGGGGAAGCTCCAACAAACTACCCACACCCAATTTACAATAATGTATTGCCGCATATCGATGTGTTTTTAGAAAATGGCTATACAAAAGAAGAAATGAAAATGATTCAAGAAACGCGCAAGATTCTTGGTTTATCAGATGATGTAGCTGTGACAGCCACTTGTGTGCGTGTACCTGTATATAACTCACACTCTGTAGAAATCAATGTGACTTTCGAAAAAGATACAACACCGGAAGAAATTCGTGCATTATTAGCAAAAGCACCAGGCGTAATCGTATTAGATAAACCTGAGGAAAATGTGTATCCAACACCATTACAAGCAACTGGACATGACGAAGTGTATGTGGGACGTATTCGCCGTGACATTTCTCAACCAAACAGCTTCCACATCTGGTGTGTGGGCGACAATATCCGTAAAGGTGCTGCGAGCAATGCTATCCAAATTGCGGAGTACATTGAAGCGCACGGATTACGTAAATAGGGAGTAAGACAAAAGCTAAACAAGGACTCACAGTGTGAGTCCTTTTTCTTATAGTGGTCTCAAATCCTTCGCACCGTGAAGGATTTCCGCAAGGCTGATTAGAATTAAGCAAATCACGAGTGATGAAGCTTAATTCAATCAGCTACTGCGTCATATTTTATAAGTTTTTTTGGTACAGAGTTAATTCCTTCTCTCCCTCTAAGCACAGTGGTTGAATGATATGAGCTGCACTGTAAACAGCTTGCTCATACCTATTCAACTTTGTGGGGGAAAGAAAACGAAACATCCTAGATACAATAATGTATCTAGGGTGTTTCTGTCTTTCTCCCTCGCATTTAATGCCATTCCACGTTATGGCTATGTTAGAATCCGTAAGATTTTTCGTAATCAACTTTCAAATAAGCAAGAGTTGCACAGTCTTCTAATAATTTTTTACTCCGCTATATCCCACTGTGGGTATAAAAAAGGGCTCGTTGAGGATGGAAAAACTTGATGTATCATAAATGCTCCATCTTTAGGGAGTAAAAAAGTGAATGACACATTTTTGTTACGTAACATAATTGTTACATCCTTTATAATCAAAAGCAGGAAGCAATTTTTTCCGCTTTTGAAGAGGATAAAATGTGATACAATGAAAGTACTATTGATGTAAAAGGAAGTATGATTGTGAATCGATTAAAGCCTTATTTAAAGCCATATTTGAAAGAAACAATATTGGCACCGTTATTAAAATTATTCGAAGCAATTTTGGAGTTATTAGTACCGCTTATTATGGCAGTCATCATTGACAAAGGAATTGAAAACCAAGATACCTCTTTAATCCTTGGTCAAGGGGCCATTTTAATCGTCCTTGGGATTTTAGGGGTCGTCGTGTCCATTACTGCCCAATATTATGCAGCAAAAGCAGCAACGGGATTTACAGCGGATCTAAGACAGGCGCTCTTTTCAAAAATTCAATATTTTAGTTTCTCGCAACTGGATGCGTTAGGGAATGACACTTTACTGACACGTTTGACGAGCGATGTGAATCTCGTGCAAAACGGATTAAACATCGCGCTTCGTCTGTTGCTGCGTTCACCTTTTATCGTCGGTGGAGCGATTGTGATGGCCTTTGTTGTGAATGTGGAAATGGCATGGACGTTTGCCATCACAGTTCCAATCTTAGCAGTCGTCGTATTCGGAATTATTTACTGGACAATTCCAATGTATCGCCGGGTTCAAGGGCAAATAGATCGTATTATGCGTCTCGTGCACGAGAATTTACTAGGTGTTCGTGTGATTCGGGCATTTAACCGTGAAGAAAAAGAAATTCAGTCGTTTAGAGAAGATACCGAAGCGTTGAATCAGGCGCAACAAAAGGTGAGTGCCCTATCAGGAGCTATGAATCCTATTACGTTTGTGATTGTGAATGTAGCGCTTATCGTCATTTTATATAGTGGGGCGATAAAAGTGGATACAGGAACGTTGTCAAAAGGGGACGTAATCGCCTTAACAAACTATATGTCACAAATTCTAGTAGAGCTTGTAAAATTAGCCAATCTTATCGTGTTAATGACGAAATCTGTTGCGAGTGCGGAGCGTATTGACAATATTCTATCGATGGAACCGGATATGGTGGAAGGAACCCAAGACGTCCATCCAGATAGCGACATAGCAGTGGTGTTTAAAGACGTGACGCTTACGTATCAAGGGGACCAAAATGCAGCGCTCAACCATATCTCCTTTACCGCATTAAAAGGACAAAACATCGGCGTGATCGGGGGGACTGGTAGTGGGAAATCATCTCTTGTGAATATGATTCCTCGTTTCTATGATGCGACAGAAGGCAGTGTAGAGGTCTTCGGAGAAAACGTTCGTGACTACCGTTTTTCTTCGATTCGTGGAGCGGTTGGAATGGTCTTGCAAAAGGTGCAACTCTTCCGTGGAACGATTGCCGACAATGTCCGTTTTGGGAATGCATCTGCTTCAAGTGAAGTCGTAGAACATGCACTAGGAATTGCTCAAGCCAGAGAGTTTGTACAAACGAAAGAAGGCGGACTGGATTATGGCATCGAACAAAATGGACGCAACTTATCCGGGGGACAAAAGCAACGGATGACGATTGCGCGTGCCATTGCTAAACAAGCGCCGATTTTAATCCTAGATGACAGTGCTTCAGCATTAGACTTTGAGACCGATGCGAAATTGCGTGAGGCTATCAAGAATCAAGTGCCACGGCCAACAACCTTTATCGTGTCACAACGGGCGGCTTCTGTGCAGTACGCAGACTTAATTCTCGTTTTAGATGAAGGGAACCTGGTCGGAAAGGGAACGCATGAAGAGCTATTAGCGAACAACGAAATTTATCAAGAAATTTACTATTCACAATTTCCAAAGGAGGATGAAGCATGAGA
The DNA here is from genome assembly GCF_057274575.1 of Granulicatella sp. Taxonomy (NCBI): domain Bacteria; kingdom Bacillati; phylum Bacillota; class Bacilli; order Lactobacillales; family Carnobacteriaceae; genus Granulicatella; species Granulicatella sp. Next base: position 21,614 of record NZ_DBHISP010000014.1, read on the forward strand.
CAGAAAACTCAATGGGAAACCGTCCGTAAAGTTCTCCGCTACATCCGTCGCTACCGTATTTATTTTGTAGCGTCCATTCTTTTGGCGAGTGTGAATGTATTTGGAACCTTAATGATTCCAAAATTAGTCGGGGAAGCCGTAGACCAAATGCTAGGAACTGGCCAAGTCTTCTATGAAGGACTATTTGCCATCCTATGGCAGATTGCACTTTTTACGGCAATGGCAGCCATCGCGCAGTGGTTTATGAACCTTAGCAATAACAAGATGACATACTCGGTTGTGCGAGACCTTCGTAGAGACGCGCTTGAAAAAATCGAGACCTTGCCACTCAGTTATTTAGATATTCATCCTGTCGGAGAAATCGAGAGCCGTATCATCGCGGACGCGGATCAATTCGCGGATGGATTATTGATGGGATTCACGCAGTTATTTACGGGTGTGATGACGATTCTAGGAACGTTAGTCTTTATGCTCAGTGTGAATGTGACATTGACGCTTGTAGTAGTGGTGATAACGCCAGTGTCATTTGTCATGGCCAGCTTTGTCGCGAAAAAATCCTATCATTTCTTTAAACAACAATCGGAAATTCGTGGCGATCAAACCGCCTATATGAATGAGATGATTGAGGGGACACGAGTGGTGACGGCCTTCCAGCAACAAGAAAAAGTCATCGAAGACTTCTCGGTGATTAATAAGGAGTTGACGGATGTTTCTCTAAAGGCCATTTTCTATTCCGCGATTACTAATCCAGGTACAAGGTTCGTGAACAATATGGTGTACACAGTAGTAGGAGTCTTTGGAGCCTTCTTTGTCATTCAAAGAGGAGTAACGGTGGGACAACTTACTTCCTTTTTAAGTTATTCTAACCAATATACGAAACCATTCAATGAAATTTCAGGAGTTATTACCGAACTTCAAAATGCGATTGCTTGTGCCAACCGCGTATTTGAACTGTTGGAACAACCGTCTGAACATCCAGAGCGCAAAAATGCTGAGTCTCCTGAAACCTTTGACGGAGCGGTGGAATTTAGCCATGTGGACTTCTCTTATGTGAAAGGGCAACCGCTGATTGAAGACTTTTCGCTGGATGTCAAACCAGGGCAACGCGTGGCAATTGTCGGTCCAACCGGAAGTGGGAAGACGACGTTGATTAACTTATTGATGCGTTTCTATGAAATTAATAGTGGAAAATTAGCCATCGATGGTCATTCGATTGAAGATATCACGCGCCATTCATTGCGTAATGGATTCGGAATGGTGCTTCAAGAAACGTGGCTTCAAACGGGAACTGTCCGTGAAAACATCACGATGGGAAATCCAACGATTAGCGAAGAAGAGATGATTGGCATCGCCAAACTCTGCCATATTCATGGATTCGTCAGCCGTCTGCCACAAGGATATGATACGGTGATTTCAGATGACGGTGGGGATTTCTCACAAGGGCAAAAACAATTGCTCTGCATCGCGCGTGTCATGATGGGACAACCGAATATGCTAATTTTAGATGAAGCAACCTCTTCCATCGATACACGTACCGAGTTGAAGATTCAAGAAGCCTTTCAACATCTGATGGAAGGACGCACGAGCTTTATCGTGGCGCACCGCTTATCGACGATTCGTACAGCAGATGTGATTCTCGTCTTAAAAGACGGACATGTCATTGAAAAAGGAAATCATGCCAGCTTGATGGAGCAACGTGGGTTTTACTATAATCTCTATCAAAGTCAGTGGCAACATTAAAAATAAAAATAGCGTAGGCTCGTTGAGGAGCTTACGCTATTTTGTTAGTTAATTTTGAAATTCTTCTAGAGCTAGTGAAGCTTCTTCCCATTCGGCGAGAAGCGTTTCTTGACGTTCAAGAAGGGCAGCTTCTTCAGTTGAGAGAGCAGCGGATTTATCTGGGTCAGAATAGTTTTCCTCCAGTGTCATGGCCTCGTGGACTTTTTCTAACGCCTCTTCGATATCGTGCATCTCGGTTTCGAGTTGCTCGATACGTCGAGTCAGCGTACGAATTTGACGTTGCTCTTCTTTTGAGGCATGATAGCTGGCTTTGGCCTCTGTCATCGGCTGAGCTGTTGTTGTTTCAACACTCTTGGCTTCTTGAAGTGCGGCGAGTTCTTCTTTTTCTTGTTTTTTCTCAAGGTAGTAGTCGTAGTCGCCAAGGTAGAGTGTGCTTCCTGTTTCTTCGATTTCAAGAATGGCCGTTGCAATCTTATTGATAAAGAAACGGTCATGGGATACAAAACAAATCGTACCATCGTAGTCGATGAGAGCATCCTCCAATACTTCTTTACTATCGATATCCAAGTGGTTCGTTGGTTCGTCGAGCAGTAGGAAATTATCATGTTCCAGTGACAATTTGCAAAGGGCTAGTCGGGCTTTTTCACCCCCGCTTAGTTGTGCAGTTGTTTTTTCAACGTCACTTCCGGAGAATAGGAAGCTTCCGAGAATCGAACGCACATCTTTTTCGGGCATAGTTGAATGACGAGACCAAAGTTCCTCTAGAACCGTTTGATTCGAGGAAAGGCCAGCCAAGTTTTGGTCATAGTAACCAACTTGGACGCCAGCTCCTAAGTCAATCGATCCTTTGATTAAAGGAAGTTCACCTGTAATCGACTTCAAGAGAGTTGATTTCCCAATTCCATTTGGCCCCACAATAGCAATGGCTTCACGCTTGCGAAGTTGGAAGGAAATCGGACCGCTCAAGGCTTCGTGGTCGTAACCGATATAAGCATCGTTTACTTGTAATACTTGGTTTCCGGATTCGCGTTCCACGGTAAATTCAAATCGAGCAGAGCGCTGATCGCCTTTTGGTTTCTCCAATCGTTCCATTTTCTCTAATTTTTTACGACGGGATTGCGCGCGTTTTGTGGTTGAGGCGCGCACCAAGTTTTTTGCGATGAATTCTTCTAAGTCGTGAATTTCTTGTTGTTGCTTTTCGTAGGCTTTTTGCTTGAGTAAATAGCGTTGTTCGCGTTCTTCTAAGTAGTGTGAGTAGTTTCCCTTGTAATATTCACAGGCTTTATGGCTGATTTCGTAAACCTCATTACATACACGGTCTAAGAAATATTGGTCGTGGGATACGATCACAAGAGCGCAATTGGAAGAGCGTAAATAATCCTCTAACCATGTTAAGGTTTCAATATCCAGGTGGTTCGTCGGTTCGTCTAAAATCAGTAAATCGTGTTTCTCTAATAAAATCCGAGCTAAAGCTAACCGAGTACGTTGCCCTCCAGAGAGCGATTGAATCGGTTGGTCGTAGTCTTCTGGATAGAAACGGAATCCATGAAGGACAGTACGGATTTCAGATTCGTATCCATACGCGTTCTTTTGGTTCAGTTCTTCTTGTAGTTGGTCATAGCGTTTTAAGGCGAGTTCGTATGCCGTAGGGTCTCCTAGAAGGTCAGGGTCACCGAGTTGCTCAGCTGCTTTTTGCGCTTGTTTCTTCAAAGTTTCTACGTCTTCGAAGAGATGAATCATCTCTTCCCAGACGGTTTTCGTTGAATCGATGGCCGCATATTGGTCTAAGTAACCGATGGATAGGTCTTTTTTCTTTGAGACACTTCCCATTGAAGGTTCTTCGATACCCGCCAACATTTTTAAGAGCGTTGATTTTCCAGTACCATTACGCCCAACGATGGCAATCCGCGAATTTTCTTGAATATGAATCGTAATATTTTCAAATAGGACTTCATCTGCAAAAGTTCGAGCGAGTCCTTGTCCTTGTAGTAGTATCATGATAGGTCCTTTCAGTGAGTATTCATCTCATTTTATCATAAAAAAGAGGTGGACAATATTGAAATGCGTTCGAGTTTGCGTTCACATTCACAATTAAGAGGTTGTGAATAAAAAAGTACAAGCCTTGCTGTATATAAGCAAATTATATAGGAGTAAGTGAGGAGCAAACAAAGTATTTGTGAAAATTCATATCGTTGTGATAGAATACGCATGGATGTAAAAGAAAAGGAGTCTTAGATATGAAAGAGTATAAAGAAATGAAAGAAATCGAAGTGCCACGTGCAACCGCAAAACGTTTGGCCATTTATCATCGTTATTTACGTTTCTTGCATGATGCAGGAAAACGTCGTATTTCGTCAACAGAGTTAAGTGAAGCTGTAAAAGTAGATAGCGCAACGATTCGTCGTGATTTTTCTTATTTTGGAGCTTTAGGAAAACGTGGATATGGATATGATGTAGAATACTTATTGGAATTCTTCAGTCATACATTAAACCAAGATCGCTTAACAAATGTAGCTTTAGTCGGCGTTGGTAAATTAGGACAAGCGTTACTAAACTACAATTTCCACCAAAGCAACAATGTTCGCATCAGTGCAGCATTCGATGTGAACCCTGATATCGTCGGAACGATTCAAACAGGAGTTCCAGTCTATAGCATGGATGAAATGATTGAGCAATTAAAAGTTCAACAAATTCAAGTAGCGATTCTAACCGTTCCTCAAGATGTAGCGCAAGATACAGCCGATCGTATTGTAGAAGCAAATGTTCGAGGCATTTTAAACTTCACACCAATTCGATTAAACGCTCCAGAAAACGTTCGAGTTCAAAACGTTGACTTAACAAACGAGCTTCAAACTCTAATCTATTTCCTCGACAATCAAAAATAATTTTTGAAAGGCATCCGTAAAGGGTGCCTTTTTTGTATAAAATAAGAGTATTCAGAAATGCAAAAATTCATGATATACTATACAAAACAAGTAGAACCTTTAAATGCATTAGGGGGCTGAAGAAAATGATGAAGAAATTCAGTAGTGGAATGCTAGGGGTCGTTGCAGTAATAGCGTTAATCATCGGCGGATTTGTAACGTTGAATCTAGTGAAGAAGCATGAAATGGTCACTTTAGTTCAAAGTACGCAGGTGAGAGAATCTATTGAAAATCAATTAAAAGACTTAGATAAAAAAGCGTTGGAAGAAGGCGGAGTTATTCAGTCCTATGAAATTGATGTTGAGTCTATTCAGCATAACCCTATGGGAGGAATTCACTTTAAAATATACTTAAACTCCAATAAGAAATTAAGCGTGAGTTTTAGTCTGACTAAAAGCTTGGATACAGGTCAGTTCAAACATTCTTCAACGGGATATTCAAAGGAAGTCTCAGACTTGATAAAAAATAGGCCATAAGAAATAAGAGCTTTTTATCTAAAATAAGATTTAAAAAACATAAAAAGCACTAATCGATTGCATTGATGCAGTGATTAGTGCTTTTCTTCTGGATCTTTATCGTCTAGAGAATCATCATCCGTTTGGAAATTATCCATGATATTAGCAAGTTTCTTTAATTCATTGTAAGTTCGAAGCATATTGATACTTGTTACGATGTTTGTTGTTGCAAATAGACAGCAGAATAATGTGATAAAGTCAAATCCGTTTCCAGGATAATGAGAAGTTGCTAGAAAGATAAAGAAGATGGCTAGTGCAATTTCAAAATAGAGCTTTCTAAAGAAAATTTTTCTAGGCATAGCGTTCATCCTTTCTTGTTAAAATCTTACATAATTCTGGAAAAATAAGCAAGTATTTATTCTTGATTTTTCCTGACCAAATGAGTATTATAAAACTATGAGTTAGCACTCATTGTTTTCGAGTGCTAAAAAAGAGTAAGGAGGATTTTATATGTTAAAGCCTTTAAAAGATAGAGTTGTTATTCAAATGGTGGAGCAAGAAGAGAAAACGGCTGGTGGATTATTTCTACCAACTACTGCTCAAGAAAAATTACAATTTGCAAAAGTAATCGCAACAAGCGAATTCACTGCTTCTGAAGACCGTCAAGTGTCGGTTGGCGATAAAGTCGTGTTCGAAAAATATTCAGGAACAGAAGTAAAATTAGATGGTCAAGAATATATCATCGTGAAAGAAAAAGATATTATCGCAATTGTTGAATAAAGGGGGATACAATTATGGTGAAAGATATTAAATTTGCAGAAGACGCAAGAAGTGCCATGCTTCGTGGTGTGGACGTTTTAGCAAACACAGTAAAAGTAACATTAGGACCAAAAGGACGTAATGTCGTATTAGAAAAAGCATTCGGATCTCCACTCATTACAAATGATGGGGTCACAATCGCCAAAGAAATCGAATTAGAAGATCACTTCGAAAACATGGGTGCAAAACTCGTAGCTGAAGTGGCTTCAAAAACAAATGATATTGCCGGTGACGGTACAACAACAGCGACTGTTTTAACACAAGCCATCGTTCGTGAAGGATTGAAAAACGTAACGGCTGGCGCAAACCCAGTTGGCATCCGTCGAGGGATTGAACTTGCGACAAAAGCAGCGGTTGAAGAATTACACCGCATTTCTCGTCCTGTTGAATCAAAAGAAGCCATCGCACAAGTGGCGGCTATTTCTTCAGGTTCAGCTGAAGTCGGTGAATTAATCGCTGAAGCTATGGAAAAAGTGGGGAACGACGGCGTTATCACAATCGAAGAATCGAAAGGGATTGAAACAGAATTAGATGTTGTAGAAGGAATGCAATTTGACCGTGGTTACTTATCACAATACATGGTAACTGATAACGACAAGATGATTGCGACTTTAGATAATCCATTTATCTTAATCACAGATAAGAAAGTCTCAAACATCCAAGAAGTTATTCCATTATTAGAACAAATCGTTCAACAAGGACGTGCGTTATTAATTATCGCGGATGACGTGGATGGTGAAGCTTTACCAACATTAGTATTAAACAAATTACGTGGAACATTTAACGTGGTAGCTGTAAAAGCTCCAGGTTTCGGTGACCGTCGTAAAGCGATGTTAGAAGATATCGCTGTGTTAACAGGTGCCCAAGTCATTACAGAAGACCTTGGCTTAGAATTAAAAGATGCAACATTAGCGCAATTAGGGACAGCAGGTAAAGTGGTGGTTTCTAAAGACAGTACTACAATCGTGGAAGGTGCAGGTTCTAAAGAGTTAATCGCGAACCGTGTTGCTTTAATTCGCGCACAAGCACAAGATACAACAAGTGATTTCGACCGTGAAAAATTACATGAACGTCTTGCTAAATTATCAGGTGGGGTTGCCGTGATTAAAGTCGGAGCCGCTACTGAAACAGAATTAAAAGAGAAAAAACTTCGCATCGAAGATGCGCTAAATGCTACTCGCGCAGCGGTTGAAGAAGGTATCGTTTCAGGTGGAGGAACAGCTCTTGTGAACGTTCAAAAAGTAGTTGACGCTCTTGAATTAGAAGGTGACCTAGCTACAGGTGCGAAAATCGTATCTCGTTCATTAGAAGAACCATTACGTCAAATCGCAGAAAATGCGGGCCTTGAAGGTTCGGTCATTGTTGCTCGTTTGAAATCTGAAGAAAAAGGAATTGGATACAATGCCGCTACAGATCAATGGGTAAACATGATTGAAGCAGGGATTGTGGACCCAACGAAAGTAACACGTTCTGCTTTACAAAATGCTGCATCTGTTTCAGCATTATTATTAACAACAGAAGCTGTGGTAGCTGACAAACCAGCTCCAGTAGCACCACCAATGCCAGGAATGGATCCAGGTATGGGCATGATGTAATCAAAGGAAGAGAGGAAGAGGGGTGAAAGTTTTTCACCCCTCTTTTTCTTTTGTAATAAAACACCGCAAGGTGCTTACTAAAAAATAGAACTTCGTTCAAAACTACGAACCCCCGAGGATTTCTCTATAGTATATGCAACGAGGCACCGGCTTGAACCAAAGTCTCAAGCTCCTTCAAGATTCAAATGGACTCTAAAAAATAGATTTTTAAGAGTCCATAATTCACTTTGAATGCTTACTCCCATTGCCAATACTATGGAATCCTCGGGGTTCTCTGTTTTGAACAATTTTTTGAGGTGTTTTATAAAAAGAGGATGGAATAGAGAAGGCGAGTTACGCTACGAACCCTCGAGGATTTCTCTATAGTATATGCAACGAGGCACCGGCTTGAGCCTGTAGTTTCTTACCTCAAAAGCTTCAAAAGGAACTTACGAAAAGGCTAGTCACAATGATTGACGGGGGCGTACATTTTTGCTAAAATAGTCGTGTTGTAATTGTGAAGCACCACAGCTACAACCGCTCGGATTAGAGTACAAAAGACCGAAAGCGGCACTTTAAACTGGCGAGTCTTAGTCTAAAATATAGGAGGTGCAATATGTACGCAATCGTAAAAACTGGTGGAAAACAAGTTAAAGTTGAAGTTGGTCAAGCAATCTACGTTGAAAAATTAAACGCAGAAGCTGGCGACAAAGTAACTTTCGAAGAAGTAGTATTTGTAGGTGGAGATGACGTTAAAGTTGGTGCTCCATTCGTAGCAGGTGCAACTGTTGAAGGAACTGTTGAAAAACAAGGCCGTCAAAAGAAAGTTGTTACTTTCAAATACAAACGTCGTAAAGACTCACACCGTAAACAAGGTCACCGTCAACCTTATACAAAAGTTGTTATTGACGCAATCAACGCTTAATCACGATGATTCAAGTGACTGTACACAAAAAGAACCAGCGAATTGTTTCCTTTGAAATGACTGGACATGCAAACTATAGTGAACATGGTTCGGATATCGTTTGCGCAGGGGTATCAGCTCTGGCTATTACAACTGTGAACAGCATTGAGAAGTTAGCAGGATATCAACCGATTGTCGAAGTCGATGAGGTTGAAGGTGGTTACTTATACATGGAAGTTGTAGAGGACTTGACGAAAGACCAAGAACATACAACTCAAATTTTATTAAATAGTCTATTACTAGGGTTAGAAGATATTCAATCAGAATATCAAGACTTTCTAGCTGTAACTGTTGCATAATCAATCAAGGAGGTGCACAACTATGTTAAAAGTGAATTTACAATTATTCGCCCATAAAAAAGGGGGCGGTTCTACATCAAACGGACGTGACTCACAAGCAAAACGTTTAGGTGCTAAACGTGCTGATGGACAATTCGTTTCAGGTGGTTCAATCTTATTCCGCCAACGTGGAACAAAAATCCATCCAGGTGAAAACGTAGGTAGAGGTGGAGACGATACTTTATTTGCTAAAGTTGACGGAATCGTACGTTTCGAACGTAAAGGCCGTGACAAAAAACAAGTATCAGTTTATCCAGTAGTTGCTGCTGAATAATAATGAGTAGGATGTGACATTCAGTCACATCCTTTTTTTTAGGAAATTTGAGGAGTGACAAAACTACTGCGAACTTTCCAGATTTCTCTATAATTGCTATACTAGCTGTATCGGAGGAAGCCTTGCGTCTTCCTTCCTCTCAAGCTTCAAAGAGACTCTAGGAAATGAATTTCCAGAGTCAGTAATTCAGATTGAGTAAAACTGCTAGTATTGCTATGATAGAATCTGAAAGTTCTGTGTAGTTTTGTAAAAAAATATGTGCTGCTGTCGTAGCTCATAATATTCAAAGCAGGGAAACTCTTAAAAGTAGAAGGAGGGGTTTTTATCGAAGCGGGAAAAGAAATTCAAGCGTTCGAGGAATTGGCAAAAGCAGTAGAGCTGCTTCAAAAAGAAATCGGCTATTCGAATATAGAAGCGCTAGGGGAAACCTTACAAAATATAGTCAATGACAACACTGCGCAACAAGTCGAAGGCCTGCCAAGTAACGAAGTGGCCCAAGAATTAAACAAAGCGTATAAAGAATTAGATTTAGCAAGTTATTCGAGTGAAGAAATTCGCCGTATGATTCAATTCACGTTCTTGAAAGCTGCTAAAGAAGATGGCTTACAAACCAATCACCAAATGACACCAGATGCGATTGGATTACTCGTGGCGTATATGATTGACCAAATTACGAAGAAAGACCAGGCTATTACAATTGCGGATTTTGCTGCGGGAAGTGGAAATTTACTGAGCACGATTCTCTTATTTTTACAATCTGCAGGAAAAACAACCCAAGCGACGGCTATTGATAATGATGAAGTACTCGTTCATTTAGCCTTACAAGCTTTTGCGTTAGAACAGTTGGATGTGAAGACTTCCTTGCAAGATGGCTTGCAAGATTCACTTGTGGAACCACAAGATTTCGTAGTGAGTGATTTACCAGTCGGCTACTATCCAGTGGATGCCAATGCCGATCGTTTTGAGACAAAAAATGAAGAAGGTCATTCTTTTACCCATCATTTACTCATCGAACAGCATATTCGCTATTTGAAGCAAGCGGGAATCGGATTGTTCATCGTTCCGACAAATCTATTTGAGACTGTCGAAGGGGAAACGTTACTGGCTTACTTGCAAAGGGAAACATATGTACAAGCAATGCTCGCTTTCCCACGTAATTTATTTAAAGATGTGCAGTTCAGTAAGTCTTTACTCATTGTACAGAAACGAGGGGAATCCGCTAAACAAGTGAGTCAAGTCCTTCTTGGTGATATCCCAGAATTTAAAAACAGAGAAAAATTTAGAAAATTCACTCTAACATTCGAAAAATGGGCACAAGAAATGTTATAATGAATCCGTTAGACCCAGATGCGGGCTTAATTTTAAATTAAAGGAGAATGTGCATGTCAAAATCAATCGCGATTAATGCAGGAAGTTCAAGCTTGAAATTCCAATTATTTAATATGCCACAAGAAGAAGTGGTGGCTAAAGGGTTAGTAGAACGTATCGGATTAGGAGATTCAATCTTCTCAATCAGCTATGGAGACGACCAAAAATTTGAAGTGGTAGAAGATATTCCAAACCACGAAGTTGCGGTAGAAAAATTATTAGAACAATTAGTAGCGTTAAACATTATTTCTTCATTCGATGAAATCACTGGTGTTGGTCACCGTGTCGTTGCAGGTGGAGAATTATTCAAAGATTCAGCTTTAGTAGATGATACTGTTATCCAACAAGTAGAAGACTTAGCAGAATTTGCTCCATTACACAACAAAGCGGAAGCAGTAGGAATGCGCGCATTCAAACACATCTTACCAGACATTACAAGTGTTGCTGTATTCGATACTTCATTCCATACAACAATGCCTAAAAAAGCTTATTTATACAGCATTCCAATGGAATACTACAAAAAATTCAAAGCTCGTAAATACGGAGCTCACGGAACAAGCCACCGTTACGTTTCACGCCGTGCTGCTGAAATGTTAGGTAAACCAATTGAAGAATTAAAAATCATCACTTGCCACTTAGGAAACGGTGCTTCAATTACTGCGGTTGATGGCGGAAAATCTGTAGATACATCTATGGGATTCACTCCACTTGCAGGGGTTACAATGGGAACACGTTCTGGAGATATCGATGCTTCATTAGTAGCGTTCTTAATGAACAAATTAAACATTACAGACGTTAACGAAATGGTTGACATCTTAAACAAAAAATCAGGTCTATTAGGAATTTCAGGCATATCAAGCGACATGCGTGACGTTGAAGCTGCAATGGAAACAAACGAAAACGCAAAAGTTGCTATGGAAATTTTCGTTGACCGCGTTCAAAAATACATTGGACAATATGTTGCTGTGATGAACGGTGTAGATGCAATTGTCTTCACTGCTGGTATCGGTGAAAACTCTAAATCAGTACGTGCACGTATCATTAACGGATTAACTTGGTTCGGTTGCGATATCGATCCTGAGCGTAACGATACTCGTTCAGAAGCAATCATTTCTTCTGAAGGTGCAAAAGTTACAGTCTTAAATATCCCAACTAATGAAGAGGTTGAGATTGCGCGAGACATCGAACGTTTACGCAAATAATACAAACCGAAGGTTTGAAGAGAAACTTCTAAATCCTTGGATTTGTTTATAGTAGTGATTGTAGGAGACCGGCTCGAGCCTGTAGTCTCTCACCTATCGAATTCAAAGAGCCCCATGGCGGAATATCCGCTGTGGGGCTCTATTTCATTTCGATTCTTATTCCCTACTATCACTACTATAAAATCCAAGGTTTATCCGTTTCTCTTCAAAAATGCAGATGCTTGCGTAAATCCTTCTCAGTGAGTACGCGACATGTGCTTTTGGAGGAGGGCGTAAATCCTTCTCGGTTAAATACCCGACAAGGAGTGTGGTAGTGGAGACAGGCTCTCACCTGCCAAATTCAAAGGCTCTCTTGGCTATAAATCGCTGAGAGAGCCTATTTCATTTATCGTTGTTGTTATGGGATTTCTTTGAATTTTTGAAATTTTAATTGCTAGAGGTCGGGTCAAGCGTCGCATGCTTGCTCTGCTTTATAGGGGCGGAGTAAGCCCCTAATTTAGTACCCTAAAAATTAATTATACCGCTACTGAATATGAAAAAAAAGACTTTTAAGCAGAAAAAAAGAGAAGTAAAATTAGTGTATACATAAAATAAAAAGCAAAGGAGCGATTTCTATGGATAGCGGAATTTATGTTTTAGTAGGTATTGTTATTTTGGCTATTTTAGTAATTTCTGGCCTTTACTTATTGCTAAAAAAAGCTCACAAGTGAGGTTTCAATAATGTTTAAAAAAATAAAAGATTCATATAATTTTTCCGTTCCTTTTTTAAGTTGTATGATTTTTACGAAGTTTGCAGTTGATATTTTTTATGATATTTTTTCAATTGAAAGTTTTGGTGATAGTATTCTTTTTGAACGATCAATGTTACTTGCTTTATTTATTTCTATGGGTATTCACATTTATAAAAATATGAACAACAACCCTGAATAGGATATCAAAATGAAGATAAGGAGGAAGTTATATGAGACCACTTTTTTATTTAATATGGATTGTATTACTTGCGTTTGGAATATATTTGAGAAAGAAAAAATTATTAAAGTACCTTTATGGATGGAAATTTCTTTATTTGTTTTGATTTTTGTAACTTTATACTCTTATGTATTGTTTATCCCATAAATAAACAAAATCACCCTGAAAAGGGTGATTTATGGTCATATTAACTTTGAGGTATTTGTTATGAATAGATGGTTTAAATATATTATAGTTAGTACTATTATGGCATCTAGTATTTTCTTTTTGGTTTATTATCAAAAGGGGGAATATAAATATGAGGTTTTCCTTGTAATGTTTATTTTAAATGTGCCTGTATTTTTTGATAAAAAAAGTTCACAAGTAACAATTAATAAAAAATCAAGGAGGTCTTAACAATGGTTAAAAAAGCAATTTTTGCCTTTAAAAAAGCAACAAAGCTTATGGGGATTTTATTGTCTGTGTATTTAGTGTATTCTTTTTACGATTCTTCAATTTTTTCTAGTCATCAATTTCGTATGGGGTTGTTAGCTTTTTGGACAGGAGATTTTTTATATTTCTTTTTATGGAAAAATCCAAGAGATATATTTAAGGATTGGTGATAAAAAATGAGGTTTGATTTTTAATTGTCGGTGTTTAGTTAACTTTTATTATTTAAAAAAATAATTCAAAAACCACCCCGAATAGGGTGGTTTTTTAGGTTCTCGTTTTTAGGTTCTTATGATTGCGTAAATCTTTCTCAGTAGAATACATGACAAGTGCTTTTGGAGAAGGGTGTTTAAGAAGAACGTTGATAAATTCTTCTTCATTTGTCATGTGTTGTCGTAGGCTATATAATAAGTATATCTTTACTTTGAAGGAGTACTTATGACTCAAGGAATTATTATTAAAGCGTTGAGCGGGTTCTACTATATCGAATCGGATGAAGTGATCTATCAAACACGTGCACGTGGTGTGTTTCGCAAAAGAGGTCAGTCGCCACTCGTTGGCGATATGGTGGAGTTCGAAAGTAGTAACTTGCAAGAAGGAATGCTAACGAAAATTTTACCGCGAAAAAATGCCATCGTTAGGCCACCTGTAGCCAATGTGGATGTTGGCATTATTGTGATGTCTGCGGTAGAACCAGAATTTTCAACGCATCTCGTGGATCGATTCCTCGTATACCTTGAAGGATTACATGTGCATCCAATTATCATGGTTACTAAGGCCGATTTGTTAACAGCGGAAGGATTAGAAAAGCTTGAGAACATCCGAAAAAATTATCAAAAAATCGGTTATCCTGTCTTTTTCGGACAGGAAGTGATGAAAGATAAAACTCCATTTCTGGAAGCTTTGAAAGGTCAGAAAGTGATTTTTCTTGGACAATCTGGAGTAGGGAAATCTACGCTTCTTAACGAGATGATTCCGGAATTAAACCAAGAAACAGGAGAGATTTCGAATGCGTTAGGGCGTGGGCGGCATACGACTCGTCACGTATCGCTTCATGAAATCGAAGGAGTGTGGATTGCGGATACTCCGGGATTCAGTACGGTTGATTTTATGGGGATTGAGAAGGAAGACTTACCGCATTTATTTCCTGAGTTTGTCGAAGTAGAACATGAATGTAAATTCAGAGAGTGTTCGCACCAACATGAACCAAACTGCGCCGTGATTGCAGGAGTGGAATCCGGAGACATTTGGCAAGAGCGATACGACCATTATTTGAATTTCTATGAAGAACTGGACCAAAGAAAACCAGTCTATAAACGAAAAAAATAGTCAGAGGAGACAGAACATGAAAGTAGCACCATCCATTTTAAGCGCAAATTTTGCAACATTAGGAGAAGACGTTAAGAAAGTCGAGAAATTAGGAGCAGACTGGATTCATATCGATGCGATGGATGGACAATTCGTTCCAAACCTAACATTAGGGCCAAACATCGTTGAAGGATTACGTCCAGTAACAGATTTAGTATTAGATTGCCATTTAATGGTCCAAAACCCTGAACGTTTCATTCCACAATTTGCAAAAGTAGGAGCAGACTATATCTCTGTTCACGTGGAAGCAACGCCACATATTCACCGCGCGCTTCAAGCGATTAAAGCAGAAGGTGTAAAAGCCGGTGTCGTCATCAACCCAGGAACACCAGTGAGTGCCATCTCTGTAGTCTTAAGCGAAGTAGACTTAGTATTAGTGATGACCGTAAACCCAGGATTCGGCGGCCAATCATTCATTCCAGAAACATTAGATAAAGTTCGCGAGTTAGTCGCATTACGCGAGGAAAAAGGCTACCACTATTTAATCGAAGTGGACGGCGGAGTAAACGGTGAAACAGCGAAACTTTGTGCTGCAGCAGGGGTAGACGTTGCCGTTGCCGGTTCATATGTATACTACGCAGACGATATCAAAGCTGCGATTGATTCGATTAAAGAAGCATAAGAGGGACGAAGATGGAAGTTGTAATTGTTTTGGGAGGACCAAACACCAAGGAGAACATCAAGAAGCTCTTAGAAAACCGATACGGTAAGGCCTATGAAGACTTCCGTTTTGTCGGAGTCGACGGTGGCGCTCTTCGGTTATTAGATCAGCATCTTCCCATGGAAGTAGCGATTGGGGACTTTGATTCTGTCACAAAAGAACAGCGCGACTTGATTTATGAAGCAGCAGGTACAGTTGTCCAGCTCCCTTCTGAAAAAGACGATACTGATTTTGAGGCAGCCTTGTTATGGGTGAAGGAGCATTACAAAGAGACACCGATTCATGTGCTCGGTTCTTTTGGCGGTCGAGTGGACCACGCGATTAGTACCTTATGGACGATGATGCGACCAGACTTAGCACCGCTCATTCCGTATGTGGTGTTCGAGGATGCAACGAATGTCGTGAATTTCATCCAGCCAGGCACATACACGATTGAAAAGATGGACTTTACGAAGTACCTTTCCTTTATTAGTATGACTCCTGTGGAAAATTTAACTCTACAAAATGTTAAATACACCCTTGATTCAAAAAGCTACGCGTACCCAGTAGCCCTTGTCAGCAATGAATTTACAAGTGACAAGATGAATATCTCCTTTACAAAAGGACTTATCTTAGTAGCCCAAACCCGAGATCATTGGAGATAAAATAAAACATCGCACAATTAGGATGAATTACCTACACCAAAACCAAAAAGAAAAATAATTAAATCCTTTGCTTGTAGAGCTGGGAATTTATAATTTGACGAGGAGGAAACATGAATTTTAATAGGATGATTCCTGAATTGTCAGTTTTTGATATTGAACGGACTAAAAAATTTTATAGAGAATTAGGATTTAAAATTGAATATGGACGTACTGAAGATAAATTTGTTTTCATGTCATTTCAAGATAGTCAGTTTATGTTTGAACAAATTCACGATGATGGTTGGAATATAGGTGAGTTAGTATATCCTTTAGGAAGAGGAATAAATTTTTCAATAGCCGTCGATGATATTGAAGAACTTTATCAATTAGTGAAGAGTTTGAATATAGAATTATACAGAGAACTAACTAGAAACATATATCAAGTTAATGGAATAGAAGAAATGCAAATAGAGTTTTTAATACAAGATCCAAATGGGTATTTGTTGAGATTTACAAATTAACAAATACCAGTTTCAATGGTTGCAGAGGATAAAGCAACATATAATACAAAATAGAACAAAACATCGCACTGTTTCGTGCGATGTTTTTTCACAATCTTAGTTGAAATTCCGAAATTCACTTATAAGTGAATTTCGGAATTTTTTTGTTCCCCGTTGTTTTCAATGATAGACCTTCTAGTTTCCTTATCTCCAAGACTTTTATAGCGGATAAAAATTCAAAAGGCTTATGAACTTACAAATGATGAAAATAGATTTCTTTCCTTTGAGACTGCTTCAAACTTCTATCTCATAGGCTTTTCACAAATTCCATTTTTTGAAATAAAAATCAAAAAAAGCACACCCACCTAACCCCATGAGAAGCACCACCCATGGTCCCTTAGTTTCCTGGCATTAATTTCAGGGAAAGTAGACCCTGTTTAAAGCAGATAAAAATTGAGGCGATTCCCAAGCACTTTTTATAAAGTAAGGCTTAAAACAATAGAGTATAAATCATAAAGCATGAAAAGCTGCTTGAGGAGGATAGCGGTCATTGTAATGGAGAAGTAACCAATGTGAATTACCAAGGCTTAGCGACTGGTCGCTTAGCCTTGGTTTGAAGCTTGGTAGGCAAGGAGACCTTAGGCTCCTGCCGGTACCATTACAATGATGTCCGCTATCCAAAACGTCAAGCAGCTTGGAATGCGACTAGTATTCATTAATTATTGTTTTAAGCCTTCGGCTTAATTATTTTTAGATAAACAAAAAGAGCTTAGGGATATCGCCTAAGCTCTTTTTAATAGTGCTCTGTATTAAACACGTTCTACTTTACCTGATTTTAATGCACGAGTTGAAACCCATACTTTTTTAGGTTTGCCGTCGATTAAAACACGAACTTTTTGTAAGTTTGGTTTCCAAGTACGGCGGTTAGCGTTCATAGCGTGAGAACGAGTGTTACCTGTTTCAGAACGACGTCCAGTGAAATAACATACTTTAGCCATTTTCATTCTCCTCCTTTATTTAATTCATTATCAGCTGATATAATTTTGAACTAAATCATATACTTAAATAATTTAGCATAGTTGAGGTGAGATTGCAAGTGAGTCGGTTATAGAGATTTACCCCCTTTTTAAAATTGATAAAAAACTAGGTAATCGTCTGGTAATGTGATATTATAGTATAGAAATAATGTGTCAATCTGTCTAAAAATAGGCAGAAACCTTTATACATTCAAAGGGAGGTATTCGTATGACAGTAAAAATTCAAACAGAAAATGGACAAATTGAACTCAGCAATGAAGTCATTGCAACGGTTGTAGGTGGAGCTGCAACAGACAATTATGGAGTCGTTGGGATGGCCAGTCGCAATCAAATTCGTGACAACTTAAATGATATCTTGAAGAAAGAAAGCTTTTCTCGTGGCGTAGTAATCCGTCAAGAAGATGAGGGCGTTGCGGTTGATGTTTACATTATTGTTGGATACGGTACTAAAATTTCTGCAATTTGTAGAAATGTACAAGAACAAGTGAAATACAACTTAGAAACAATGTTAGGATTCTCTGCGAACACAGTGAATGTATATGTTCAAGGAGTTAAAATCATCGAAGCGTAATGCTTGTTGATTCTAGTCAGGAGGAAGTAAGAAAAATATGGCAACTATGAAAACTATTACAGCTCAAGATTTCCGCGCAATGGTAGAAATCGGTGAAATGCGTTTATCTGAAAATGCAGAATTCGTAAACTCATTAAACGTATTCCCAGTACCAGATGGAGATACAGGAACAAACATGATGCTCTCTTTCAAATCAGGTGCGGAACGTGTTGCAAACTCTACAGCAACAACTGTAGGTGACTTAGCACAAGATTTAGCAAAAGGATTATTAATGGGAGCTCGTGGGAACTCAGGGGTTATCTTATCTCAATTATTCCGTGGATTCTCTAAAGCGGTTGTGGGGAAAGATGTCATCACTGGTGAAGAATTAGCCCAAGCATTTACAAACGGTGTGGAAACAGCGTATAAAGCCGTTATGAAACCTGTTGAAGGAACCATCCTTACTGTTGCTCGTGAATCTGCAAAACGTGGTGTTCGCAAACTAGAAACTTCAAACGATATCATCGAAGTAATGGGTTCAGTATTACGTGGAGCTGAAAAATCTTTAGCAAAAACTCCAGATTTACTACCAGTATTAAAAGAAGTAGGCGTAGTGGATTCAGGCGGTCAAGGTTTAGTATTCATTTACAACGGATTCTTCGAAGCATTAACAGGGGAAGCCGTTCCAGTTCAATCATTACAAAGCAATAAAATCGATTTAACTTCAGTGGCTCACCACGAAGCAGGCGTTGACTACGAACATGTATCAACTGGCGACATCAAATTCGGATACTGTACTGAAATCATGGTGAAAATTGGTGAAGGCGAAACCGTTGTGGATACTTTTGATTATGATACCTTCCGTAACTACTTAAATGAGCTTGGAGATTCTCTATTAGTAGTAGCAGACGATGAAATCATCAAAGTACACGTGCATACAGAGCGTCCAGGTGAAGTCATGAACTACGGACAACGCTTCGGTTCATTAATGAAAGTGAAAGTAGACAACATGCGCTTGCAACACGAAGAAGTGTTAAAAACGGACTACACTGCAAAGGTAAAAGAAGCAGCGCAAAAACAAAAAGCGGAATACGGAATCGTAGCAGTTGCTGCAGGTGAAGGTGTTCAAGAATTATTCAAGAGCATGGGTGTAACGACAATCATCAACGGTGGTCAAACAATGAACCCAAGCACGGAAGATATTCTTCAAGCCGTAAAAGAAGCGCATGCTGAAAAAGTCATCGTATTACCAAACAACAAAAACATTCAAATGGCTGCAAACCAAGCGGCTGAAGTATCAGAAGATGCTGCAGTTGCCGTTGTTGCAACTCGTACGATTTCAGAAGGGTTAGCTTCATTATTAGCGTTTAATCCAGAAGCAAGCTTAGAGGATAACCAAGCTGCAATGAGCGAACAAATGACTCTTGTATCAAGTGGTCAAATCACAAATGCTGTTCGCGATACAAACATTGATGGCGTTGAAATTAAAAAAGACGACTTCATGGGGATTGTAGATGGGAAGATTTTAGTAAGTATTGCAAACCGTAAGGAAGCAACTCTTGCGACAATCGATAAGATGATCGACGAAGATTCAGAGATCCTAACAATCATCTATGGTGAAGACGCAGACGCAAGCGAAGTGGAAGAAATCACTGAAGCTGTAGAAG